>NZ_JBIALK010000001.1:0-71376 GCF_042873275.1 Kitasatospora sp. NPDC004745
GGCTCCCAGTAGACGACTGGGTTGATAGGCCGGATATGGAAGCCCTGTGAGGGGTGGAGTTGACCGGTACTAATAGGCCGAGGGCTTGTCCTCAGTTGCTCGCGTCCACTGTGTTGTTCTGAAACAACGACTGCCTTGTCGGCGGGTCGACAGTTTCATAGTGTTTCGGTGGTCATAGCGTGAGGGAAACGCCCGGTTACATTCCGAACCCGGAAGCTAAGCCTCACAGCGCCGATGGTACTGCAGGGGGGACCCTGTGGGAGAGTAGGACGCCGCCGAACAATTCTTCGAGAAAACCCTCGCCGGGGCACCCGGCGGGGGTTTTCTGCATTTCCGCACGCGGACCGGGCGTGGGGGAGCCGCGGGGGGAGGACGCCGCGGGGCCTTCCGGTGGGGGTGGGCCGGGCCGGGTCCGGCGGGGGAGGTGCCGGAGAGGGGGCGCTGCGGCCGCGGAGGCGCCGGGGGAGGGGGCGCCGGGGAGGCGCGGTGGTTCAGGGGGTCGCGGATCTGCGGAGCTGCCGGAGGCAGGCGGCGATCTCGGCCGGCGTCGACGGGCCGAGGGCGTCGGCGAGGCGGCCGTTGTGGAGGAAGACGACGCTGTCGGCGCTGGCGGCGGCTTCGGGGTCGGTGGTGACGAGGACCGCCGTGACGTCGAGGGCCTGGACCGCACGGCGCAGCGAGGCGCCGACGGCGCGCGCGAGTTCGGGCGAGTCGTCGTGTCCGGGGGCGTCGACCAGGAGCAGCCGTGGTGAGCCGGCCAGCAGGCGGGCCAGCATCGCGTTGTGCTGCTGTGTCCGGCCGAGCTTGCGCAGCGGCCGCCGCCAGAACCAGAGCCGGGTGACCCGGCTGATCTGCCAGGCCTGGCGGCGGCCGAGCCGGGGCGTGCCCGGGTCGACGAACTCACGGACCGTCACGTTCGGGTGGACGGGCTCGTGTTGGCCCCAGAGCGCGCCGACGGCACCCCGTTCACCGTCGGCCCAGTGGACCGTGCCGGTGGACGGGGTGGTGAGGCCGGCCATGCACTCCAGCAGCGCCGTGGTGCTGGCGCGTTCGTCCCCCATGACGGCGCAGAAGCGTCCTTTTCGAACGCCGAGCGAGAACTCGCGCAGCACCGCCGTGGGACCGTTCGTGCCCGGGTGGATTTTCGACACGTTTTCCAGCGTGACGGCACAGCCAGGTGCGGCTTCCCGCTCGGCCGGTGCTCCTCCCATCATGAATCCGCTCCCAGGCTTCCGTAAATGATGCGTGCGGCGACAAGGCATCGTGCTTGCATGCCCCGAACCTACTCGCTCGTAATGGGTTTAGGCCATGCTGCCCGCATCCGTTTGTATGGTGCACTTTCCTAGACCATGCGTGCCGGATCAGGATCGTGCCGGTGGTGGTGCCGCCGGTTCGTCGGTTCGGGGATCGTCGGAATAGGGCGAATTGTCAGAGAATTAGTCAGACCAGCGGATCTCCGCGCAGAAGGGCCCCGCCCAGCGGGGTCAGCGTGTGGTGGACCTTGTTGAGCGAGCGCAGCGTGGTGATGAGGCCGGCGGCCCGCAGGACGGCGGTGTGCTGGCTCGCGGCGGCCGTGGAGATGCCCACCAGCTCGCCGACCTCGGTGGTGGTGCAGGTGGTCGTCAGGACCTGCAGGACGGCCGCCCTGGTGCGCCCCAGGAGGGCTCCCAGGGCCTGGTCGCCGTCGGGCGCCGGATCCCACAGGTTCTCCCGCTCGCGGGGGACCGGGATGGGGTAGAGCAGCAGCAGGGGGCGGTTGCCCTGCTGCTCGATGAGGATCGGCGACCGGGAGAACAGGAACAGCGACGGGGCGATCTCCAGGCCGGTCGCCTCGAGCTTGATGTCGTTCCCGGTGCCGGGGACCTCAAGGACCGGCGGGCGCCAGCGGATCGCCGGGTGGAGCGTGCTGAGCAGCTGGTCGACCCCGCCGCTCATCATGATCTGCGCCCGGGCGTTGCGGTCCACCTCCAGGAGGGTCGAGACCTGGCTCCAGTACGGCTCGACCGCGATGCGGTGGAATGTCTCCAGATCGCGCAGGACGCGCGGTCGGAAGTCGGTTCCGGAGCCGGCCGAGGCGGAGTGTTCGAGAATTCGGTAGAGGTCCGGGAAAGGTCGTACGGTGCGGGCGAGTTCGGCCAGTGCCCGGCCGTCCCGTTCACCCGCGACCCGGCGGCGCCAGGAATGGAAAACCGGTCCTCCGCCGCCCGTGGCGAAGGTTTCCAGTGCGCACAGTGCCTCTCTCATCGGATCCGGATGTGCGGCCGACGACACTTTGGCCAGACTTGCCGGACTGAAGAATATGCGTCGCATTGCCAAGTCCCCCTTGAGGTCCGACGCGTTCGTGATCGGAGGTAATCGTTCTCAGGCCGGCATGGCGGCTGCTTCGATCACGTCCTCGGACGCACGGTCGGGCTCGTCGGGGAGAATCGGATAGAAGAGCGTCGGTCCGTCGGCAATGGCGTGGTCGTCCACCAGGACCGGGGAATCCGGCGCCAGGAAGTAGGACGGGGCGATCGTCAGCCCGACGTCCTCCAGCCGCAGGTCCTCGCTCTGCCCGGGAATCTCCAGCGAGCAGGTGGACAGCCGGAGCGTCGGGTGGAGGGTGCTCAACAGGCTTCGCGCGCCGCAGTCCTGGAGGATTTCCAGCCGCTTCGTGCGCTCGCTCTGGACGGTGTGCGAGATGACGTCCCAGTGGGGGGCGACCATGATGCGGTAGAAGGACTCCAGGTCCCGCAGGAGGCGGGTGTCGGCGCTGGTCCCGCCCTGTCGGGCGCGCCGGATCATGGTGTCCATGTCGGGGAACGGGCGGATGGTCCGGGCGAGTTCGACGAGCCGCCGGGTGGAGCCCAGGCGGTGGGCCGGGGCGAGCCGGCGCGCCGGGCCCGCGGGGCGGGTTTTATGCCATCGCAGCCGGCGTTTCGACTGGCGGTGTCGGGAGGCCAGCAGGTCCAGGGCGAAGAGTGATTCGCTGACCCAGTCAGGGGTCGGCATGATACGCGTTCTCAACAGGCTTGCCGACGTGAAGTGCAGACGTGGCACGAGTCCCCCATGAATGCCGTTGATGTGTGCGGGTCGGGAACGGGATCCACGGTGAGGTGGAAAGCCGACCCTGCGGTTCCGCAAGGTCGGCATGGCCATGCCCGTTCCCGTACCTACTACGCTACGTCGCACTTTAGGGGGGTGACAGTCGAGTCTTCGCCAGTTCGAAGGTGCAGTTCTCTGCACCTGATCCGGATAGCGGACTCGACTCGCTCCGCCCGCCTCCCGAGGCGGTCGTGACCCCAGGGGCGGAAGTGACGAGAGGGGCCGGAGGGGCCGGTGGGGTGATCGGCGCGGGCCCCTCCGCGGGGCCGGACGCGGTGACGCACCCGGGTCCGGACACGGGTCCGCGCCCTCGGCGGACCAGCCAAGAGCGCGGAAGTTCCTCCGGCGCGGGACCGATGTCCCGTCAGAGCGTGATGAGCACGTTGATCAGAACGCCAACGGCGACCACGGCGAGGACGACCCAGGGCCACATGGGGCGTTCCTTAGTGGGCTTCCAGCCGGTCGAATCGGGCATGACTGCTCCTGGCTTGTATTGGTACGGGGAGGTTTACGGCCGGGCCCCTCGGAAGACGGGGGACCCAACGAGGGGCCCGGCCAAGGGAATCGGTGCGGGAACTGTTTGTGCCCTGTTCACCGATTCCGGTCTGGGTTCACCGCGGCGCTCGACGGGAACGCCGGCGGTGACGCTGGTTCGGAAGACCAGTCCTCACGGGTAGTCGTGGTGGTCGAGGCAGGTCTGGCGCAGTTCCTTGATGCGGTCGTTCTGCTCTCCGATGTAACCCACCACGGTGCGCGCCGTACCCTTCTCCCGGATGTCGGCGTTGCGCATCTTCTCGGCGGTCGAGTGGATCGCGTCGCGGAGCTTGTCGTCGGGCGCCTGTTTGGACAGCCCGTCGAGCTCGTCGGCCCGCTCGCGCATCTTCTTGCGGGCCTCGTCCACGTTGTCGGGGAACGGGTCGGTGAAGGTCTTGCCGAAGATCTTCGCGCACAGCTCGATCCGGTCGGCCGCCTTGGTGCTGACCTCGCAGGCGGACGTTCCCGCGCCGACCAGGAGCGCGGCGGCCAGGGCCAGAACCGCTGTTCTGCTCCGCCGGCCTCCTGGCCCGGCCCCGCGGCTCCTCCGCGTGGGGTGCATGCTTCCTCCCTGGCTCCCGTGGGATCCGATGTGATGTGCCCGTCCTCCCGGCGTCGCTGCCGCCGTCGGATGACTCCATCCTGACGCCCGGCGAAGTGGTTTTCATGGGGGCTTACTTCCGATCGAAGGTGCAGTTCTCTGCACCTTTCTTCGTGCACGCCGGCGACTGTCCTGCGCGTTTTCGGCCCCGCTTAAAGACGTGGTGGGGGGTGGGCGCGGACATGGAGGCTGAGATCCGTACGGCCGGGGCGACGGGCGGTACCCGGGGTTCCGCCCCAGGGCCGTGCTGCACGGGGAGCGCAGGAGAGAGGGACGACGATGGGCCCAGCACGGACACTCGCGGAGAAGCTGTGGGAGCGCCACGTGGTGGCCTCCCGGCCCGGCGGACCGGACCTCCTCTACATCGACCTGCACCTGACCCACGAGGCCACCTCGCCGCAGGCCTTCGACGGGCTGCGGCTGGCCGGCCGCGGCGTCCGGCGCCCGGGGCTCACCCTGGCGCTGGAGGACCACAACGTGGCCACCACGCCCGACGCGGTCCTCGACCCGGTGAGCCTCGTCCAGCTGCGGACGCTGCGCCGCAACTGCGCCGAACAGGGCGTCGAGCTCTACTCGGTGGGACACCGGCGACAGGGCATCGTGCACGTCGTCGGGCCCGAGCTCGGCCTGGTCCAGCCCGGCATGACGATCGTCTGCGGAGACAGCCACACCGCCACCCACGGGGCCTTCGGCGCGCTCGCCTTCGGCATCGGCACCAGCGACGTCGAGCACGTGCTGGCCACCCAGTGCCTGGAGATCGCCCGGCCGCGCACGCTCGCCGTCGAGTTCACCGGCCGGCTCCCCGCGGAGGTGGGGGCGAAGGAGCTGATCCTCGCGCTGATCGCCCGGATCGGCGCCAACGGGGCGCAGGGACACCTCATCGAGTACCGCGGCGAGGCGGTGCGCGGGCTCTCCATGGAGGCCCGGATGACGCTCTGCAACATGAGCATCGAGGCCGGTGCCCGGGCCGGGATCGTCGCACCCGACGACACCACCCTGGAGTACCTGCGCGGCCGCCCGCACGCCCCCACCGGGGCGCGCTGGGACGAGGCCGTCGCCGACTGGGCCACCCTGGTCACCGACCCCGGCGCGGTGTTCGACCGTACCGTCGAGCTCGACGTGAGCGCGCTGACCCCGCTCGTCACCTGGGGCACCAACCCCGCCCAGACCGTGCCGCTGGCCGACGTCGTCCCGGACCCGCGCGGCTTCGCCGACCCGCTCGAACTCGCCTCCGCCGAAAGGGCGCTGGAGTACATGGGGCTGCGGCCCGGCACGCCGATGCGGGACCTCGCCATCGACGTGGTCTTCCTCGGCTCCTGCACCAACGGCCGGCTCGAGGACCTGCGCTCCGCGGCCGGCGTGCTGCGCGGGCGCAGCGTCGCCGACGGGACCAGGATGCTGGTCGTCCCCGGCTCGATGCAGGTGCGCGCCGAGGCCGAGGCGGAGGGGCTGCACGAGGTCTTCCTGGCGGCCGGTGCCGAGTGGCGCCTGCCCGGCTGCTCGATGTGCCTGGGCATGAACACGGACCGTCTCGAGGGCGTCGAGCGCTGCGCCTCCACCTCGAACCGCAACTTCGAAGGCCGGCAGGGCGCGCGGGCCCGCACCCACCTGGTGTCGCCGGCGGTCGCCGCCGCCACGGCGGTGGCCGGGCGGCTCGCGGCCCCCGCCGACCTGGCCTGACCGCCCCCGGCCCGGCCGGAGAGAGGACAGCACAGCATGGAACCCTTCGTGGAACACCACGGACGCGCGGTCGCCCTGCGCCGCGACGACATCGACACCGACCAGATCCTGCCCGGAGAGTTCTGCAAGCGGGTCACCAAGTCCGGTTACCAGGACGGGCTGTTCGCGCGCTGGCGGGCCCAGGGCGGCTTCGTCCTGGAGGAGCCCCGGCACGCGGGCGCGACCGTCCTGCTGGCCGGCCGGGACTTCGGCATCGGCAGCTCCCGGGAGCACGCCGTGTGGGCGCTGCGCGACGGGGGCTTCCGCGCGGTGGTGGCCACCGGCTTCGGTGACATCTTCCGCCGCAACGCCCTCAACAACGGGCTCGTCCCCGTCGACCTGCCGACCCCGGTGGTCGAGCCGCTGATGGACCTCGCCGAGTCCGCCGGGGGTCTGACGGTCACCGTGGACCTGCGGGCCGGCCTGCTGCGCTGGCCCGGCGGCGAGCACCCGTTCACCGTGGACGACCGGGCCCGTGCCCGGCTGCTGGAGGGGCAGGACGTGATCGCCGAGACGCTGCTGCAGGACGCCGCCATCGCGGCCTACGAGGCCCGCCGCCCGGCCTGGCTGCCGGAGATCCCGCGCGGCGCCTTCGACCGTGCGCGGCAGCAGCCGGCCGACGCGGTGGCGGGGGCGGCCCGATGACCGCCACCGCGCACCGCGACGCCGGCCGGCCCGATCCCGCGGCCCGCCCGGTGGGCGCCGGGCGGGTGGACGCGATGCCCGGCGGCGGACTGGCCGCGCTGCTCCTGGAGGGGCTGCCGCCGGGCACCGTCGACCTCGCCGTCGGCACCCCGGCCTACCCGGACACGCCGCCCGGGCTGGTCGAGGCGGCGGTGGCCGCGCTGCGCCGCGGGGTCCACCAGTACCAGGACCCGGCCGGCCTGCTCGCCCTGCGCGAGCGGATCGCCGCCGCGCTGCCCGGGGCGCCCGACCCGGTCGGCGAGATCACCGTCACCGTCGGCGGCAGCGAGGGCCTGGCCGTCGCGCTGCTCTCGCTGGTCGACCCGGGCGACGAGGTGATCGTCTTCGAGCCCTTCTACGAGAACTTCCTCAGCGCCGTCGCGCTCACCGGCGCGCGTCCGCGACCGGTGCGGCTGCGCGAGTCCGACTGGGGCGTCGACCCGGAGGAGCTGGCGGCGGCGTTCGGCCCGCGCACCCGCGCGGTGATCGTGAACAGCCCGGCCAACCCCACCGGGGCGGTCCTGGACCGCGCCACCCTGGACCTGCTCGCCGAGCTCTGCGGCCGCTGGAACGCCACCGTCGTCTCGGACGAGGTGTACGCGGGCTACGTCTACGAGTCGGCCGGCTACCGCTCGGTCGCCGAGGTCGAGGGCCTGGCCGACCGGTCCGTGGTGGTCGGCAGCCTCTCCAAGAGCCACTCGGTCAGCGGCTGGCGGCTCGGCTTCCTGCGTGCGGCGCCGGCCCTGACCGCGCTGCTGCGCAAGGTGCACGTGGCGACCACCGGCGGCGCCGCCGCCGCCCTGCAGCACGCCGCGGCCGACGCGGACCTGCTGCTGCCGGACCGCTGGGACCACGCGGCGGGGATGCGCGAACGGCGCGACCGCACCGTGGCCCTGCTGCGGGACGCGGGCTTCGCCCTCACCCGGCCGGCCGGCGGCTGCTACGTGCTGGCCCGGATCGACGGGCTGACCGACGAGCCCAGCCCGCGGTTCGTGCGCACGCTGCTCGCCGAGACCGGCGTGCTGGTGGCGCCGGGCACCTCGTTCTTCCTCGACCCGGCCGACGGCGAGCGCTACGTCCGGGTCGCGTTCAACCGTCCGCTCCACACCCTCGACACCGCTGCCGAGCGGCTTCGCGCCCGCAGCCCGCAGAAGGGAGTCACCCAGTGACAACCGCCATCAGCATCTCGACCGAAGCGCGGTACGACGGGTTGGTCCTCGGGATCTCCGCCGACACCACGGGCAACCGGCTGGTCGACCTCGGCCGGGAGCAGGGGTCGTTCATCCGCGAGCGGATCACCGAGCACGGCGCGGTGGTGCTCAGCGGCTTCGACTGGCAGGAGTGGCCGGAGCTGGACACCTTCGTCAACGCGGTGGTCGGCCGGCCGCTCGACTACACCGAGCGCTCCTCGCCGCGCACCGAGCTGCACCCCGGGGTGTTCACCGCGACCGACCACCCGGCGACCGAGGAGATCTTCCTCCACACCGAGCAGTCGTACAACCTGAACGTCCCGCGCTACCTGTTCTTCTTCTGCCGGCAGGAGTCGCCCGACGGCGGCGCCAGCCTGCTGGCCGACTGCCGCGCCCTGTACCGCGGGCTGCCCCGGGAGACCGCCGAGCGCTTCGAGCGCGAGGGGTACCTGCTGGTCCGCAACTTCCGCCCCGGCCTGGGCCTCTCCTGGCAGGAGGCGTTCGGCACCAGCGACCCGGACGAGGTCAAGGCCTACTGCGACGCCAACCGGATCGAACTGGAGTGGCTGGAGCGCAACCACCTGCGGACCCGCCAGCTGCGCTGGGCGGTCGCCGCCCACCCGGAGACCGGCGTCCGCTCCTGGTTCAACCACCTGACCTTCTTCCACGCCCGCACCCTGCGCGAGGACGTCGCCGACTTCCTCCTGGAGGAGTACGGCCCGTGGGGCATGCCGACCAACACCTTCCACGCGGACGGCAGCGAGATCCCGGACGAGGTGGTGCACCAGCTGCAGGCCGCGTACCGGGAGCAGCAGGTCGACGTCAACGTGCACACCGGTGAGGTGCTGGTCGTGGACAACATCAGCGTGGCGCACGGGCGGGCGCCGTTCGTCCCGCCGCGCGACCTGTTCGTCAGCATGGCCGGGGCGCACGCCTGGTCGGAGCTCCGCCCGGTGGAGCGGACGTCGGCGCCGGCGGTGGCGCTGCCGACCGCGCCGCGGTGACCGCGGCCGGCACGACGGCCGACGCCGCCGACGCGGTGGCCGCCGAGCCGGGCCCGCCGCCGCTCGCCCGCAACCGCGAGTACAACCTGTTGTGGACCGCGAACGTGGTCTCCCAGCTGGGCGCGCAGGGCACGCTGATCGCCTACCCGCTGCTGGTGCTGGGCCTCGGCGGCTCCGCGTTCGAGGCCTCGCTGGCGGAGTTCGCGATCGCGGGCTCGCGGGCGCTGGCCGCGCTGCCGGCCGGCGCGCTCGCGGACCGGGTCAGCCGCAAGGCGCTGATGCTGGTCTCGGAGCTCGGGCGGGCCGTGGCCCTGGGCCTGCTGGCGCTCCTGGTGGCGCTGGGGCACGCGCCGCTGGCGGTGATCCTGGTGGTGGCGGTCGTCGAGGGGGTCTGCACCTCCCTGTTCGGCACCGCCGACCAGGCGCTGCTGCCGGGCGTCGTGCCGGCCTCGCAACTGGCCGACGCGGTGACCCGCAACACCGCCCGCTACTACCTGGCGACCATCGTGGGCCCGGGGATCGGCGGATTCCTGTACGGCGTCCAGCGGTTGCTGCCGTTCCTCACCCAGGCCGTCACCTCGGCGCTCGCCTTCGTGACGCTGCTGTTCCTGCGCCCGCCGGCGCCGCTGCCCGCCGCGGACGGCCCGGACGCCGGCCGCGGGGACGCCGCCGACGGGCCCGGCGAGGGGCCGCAGGAGAGCACCCTGCAGGCGATGGCCGCCGGGCTGCGCTGGCTGCGCGGCAACCGGCCGGTGCGGGCCACCGTGCTGCTCGGCACCGCCTTCAACCTGGTGTTCAGCGGCCTGCTGATCACCGTGGTGGTGATGGCGCAGCAGGACGGCCGGTCCGGCGCCGAGATCGGGGCCATCGGGGCGCTGATCGGCGCGGGCGGCGTGCTGGGCGCGCTGTCGGCCGGAGTGCTGCGCCGCTCGCTCACCCCGTTCACCGCGCTGATGGTGCTGACCTGGGCGAGCGCCGCCCTGGTGCCGCTGCTCGCGGTGGTGCCGACGGGCTGGCCGGCCGGGCTGGTGCTGGGCGCGGCGGCGTTCCTGGCGCCGACCGCGACCGCGCTGGTGGCCGGCCACCAGATGATGGTCACCCCGGACGCCATGCGCGGCCGGCTGGCCGGTCTGATCGGGGTGTCGATGGGCGCCGCGGCGGCGCTGGGCCCGCTGCTGTCCGGGCTGCTGCTGGAGACCGTGCACGGGGTGCCCACCGTGTTGAGCTGTGCGGCGGCGTTCCTGCTGATCGCACTCGGCGTCGCCGCCACCCCCGCGGTGCGCGCCTTCCCCGCCCTGCCCGACGACCGGGGGCATCCGCCCGGGAGTTGAGGCCCGGGATCCGAGGTCCGGGGAACAGCGGACAGGGGCGGCGCCCGAACGGCGCCGCCGCTGTCCGTCTTCGCGCGTGCCGGCCCTGACTTGCCTAGTCCGTCACCGTGCTGATCGTCCGTCAGGCCCGGAGGTAGGTCAGCACGGCGAGGACCCGGCGGTGCCCGCTGTCCGGCGTCGGCATGTCCAGCTTGGAGAAGATGTTGCCGATGTGCTTGTTCACCGAGCTCTCGGCGATGAACAGCATCTCGGCGATGGTGCCGTTGTTGCGCCCCTCCGCCATCAGGGCCAGCACCTCGCGTTCGCGCTGGGTCAGCGAGGAGAGCGGGTCGTCGCCGGCCCGGCGGACCATCAGCTGCGAGATGACCTCGGGGTCCATCGCGGTGCCGCCGTCGGCGACCCGCTCCAGCGCCTGCAGGAACTCCTCGGCGCGCCCCACCCGGTCCTTGAGCAGGTAGCCGACCCCGGAGGCGCTCTGCGCCAGCAGCTCGGTGGCGTACGCCCGTTCGACGTACTGGGAGAGCACCAGGACGGGCAGGTTGGGCAGTTGCTTGCGGGCCTCGACCACGGCCCGCAGGCCCTCGTCGCGGAAGGTGGGCGGCAGCCGGACGTCCACCACGGCGACGTCCGGGCGGTGTTCGAGCAGCGCGGGCAGCAGGTCGTCCCCGTTGTCCACGGTGGTGCACACCTCGTGGCCCTCGCTGTTGAGCAGCAGCACCAGCCCCTCACGGAGCAGGGCGTTGTCCTCGGCGATCAGGATCCGCATGGAATCTCCACCTTCAGTACGGTCGGGCCCCCGGTCGGGCTGAACAGCTCGGTGGTCCCGTCGAATGCGGCGACCCGCCGCCGGAGTCCGAGGATCCCACTTCCGGCGCCCTCGGTGGCGCCGCCCTTGCCGTCGTCCTCGACCCGGATCGAGATCGCCTCCGGGGCGATCCGCAGCCACACCAGGGCGCTGCGGGCGCCGCTGTGCTTGGCGATGTTGGTGAGCGCCTCGGAGATCACGAAGTAGGCGGCCGCCTCGGCCGCGGCGGGCGCGCGCGGCGGCGCCCCGGCCGACTCGTCGATGTCTATCCGGGTCGGGACCCCGCAGAGCGCGGTGAGCGCCCGGACGGCGTCGGTGAGTCCGCGGTCGGCGAGCACCGGCGGGTAGATGCCGCGGACCAGGTGGCGCAGTGACTCCAGGGCCTGCTCGGCCAGGTGCTGGGCGGCGTCGACCATCTCCGGCACCTGTTCCGGGCGGTGGCCCAGCGCGCGCTTGATCATGCCCAGTCGCAGCGAGACCGCCACGATGCCGGCCTGGGCGCCGTCGTGCAGGTCGCGTTCGATCCGGCGCAGCTCGGCGTCGTGCGCGTCCAGCGCCTCGGCGCGGGTCACCGCGAGTTCGCGGACGCGCTGGGCGAGCGCGACCCGGGCGCGGGCGGTCAGCAGCCGGCGCGACATCCGGGCGTGCACCAGGGCCAGCCCGCGCATCGCGGCCATCGCCACCACGGCGTAGCCGATGCCGATGAACAGCGCCAGGAACGCCTTCGCCCAACCGTCGACGTTCATCAGGATGATGGAGTTGCGCTCGTTCTCGGCGAGCTTCCACCACACCGGTGCGGAGAGCCAGTTGAAGGCGTTGCCGCAGATGCTCAGGGCGAAGATGGACAGCGCCGAGCCGACCACGCCGTGGGTGATCAGCCAGACCAGGTCCTTGCGGACCGCCGGGTCGCGCAGCGAGGGCTTGCGGGGGCCGGTGCGGCCGGGTTCGAGGTCGCGGTAGGGGCTGCGGACCGTGGTCTCCAGCAGCCGCCCCACCCGCCTGCGGTGGAACTCGGCGTAGCTGCGCAGCAGCCGCAGGGTCCGCGGCAGCAGCAGGAAGCCGGTGCCGACCAGGCAGAGCGCGAAGACGACGGCGATCAGGTAGAACAGCACCAGACCGGCGAGGCCGGTCATCAGGCAGAGCAGCATGTAGCCGGCGGCCGGAGGGAAACGGGCCAGCGTCTGGCGGATCCACTGCTCCGGTTCCAGCCGCCGTAACTCCGCGATGCCGGGTGCCCGTACGGCTCCCAGAACTCCTCGTACGGCTTCTGAAACCTTCCGAGTGAACATCCCGATCACCCTACCACCGTCCCAAATCCGGCGCGGGGTGGCACTTTTCTGCACCATCGAGTCTCCAGTTCGTGCCCTGGTCCGGGCCCTGCCGCGGGACCTACCTTCGTGAACGTCAAGTGGTGCGTGCGAGTGGTGGAGGCCGGAAGTGAGCAGAAAGGCACGGGGAGCGCGGACGGAGGAGCTCCAGGGCGCGGCGCAGGAGGAGTACGCGAATCCGCCGCGGCCGGACGGGAGTGCCGCTCTGGACGCGCACTGGGTGGTCCGCCTCGACGGGGTCCGCAAGACGTACGGCAAGGGCGCCGGGGCCGTGCACGCGCTGCGCGACCTCTCCCTCGCCTTCGCCCGGGGCACCTTCACCGCGGTGATGGGCCCCTCCGGGGCGGGCAAGAGCACCTTCCTGCACTGCGCGGCCGGGCTGGACCGCCCGGACGCCGGTTCGGTGGTGCTGGGCGGTACGGAGCTGGCGCAGCTGAGCGAGGTCGAGCTGACGATCATGCGCCGGGAGCGGGTCGGCTTCATCTTCCAGGCGTACAACCTGATGTCGGCGCTGACCGTCGCCGACAACATCACGCTCCCGCTGATGCTCGCCGACCGCCGGCCGGACCACCAGTGGCTGCAGCAGGTCGTGACGCAGGTGGGACTGTCCGACCGGATGGGCCACCGGCCGTCCGAGCTCTCCGGCGGTCAGCAGCAGCGCGTGGCGATCGCCCGGGCGCTGGCGGCCCGGCCGGAGGTGGTCTTCGCCGACGAGCCGACCGGTGCGCTGGACACCCGCACCGCCCGCCAGGTGCTGCAGCTGCTGCGCGAGGTGGTGGACGGCCTCGGGCAGACCGTGATCATGGTGACCCACGACCCGGTCGCCGCCTCCTACGCCCACCGCGTGGTGTTCCTCGCGGACGGCAGCTACGCCGAGGAGATGACGCACCCCACCCCGGACCGGGTGGCCGAGCGGATGACCCGGCTGGGGGAGTGGTGAGTCGTGTTCAGGCTCGTCGTACAGACCGTCAAGGAGCGTAAGGCCGGATTCGTCGGGGCGTTCGTCGCCCTGTTCGGCGCGTCCGTGCTCATCACGGCCTTCGGCATCATCCTGCAGTCCGGCATCGGCAACGGGGTGCCGGTCCAGCGCTACTCCGGTGCCGCGGTCGTGGTCGGCGGTCAGAAGCACTTCACGGTCCACGAGGCCAAGAAGAGCAAGTCCAAGGACCTCAAGGACGCCGTCGGCGTCCCCGTCGACCTGGTCGACAAGGTGGCCCGGACCGAGGGCGTCGACCGCGCGGTGCCGGTGCTCACCTTCCCCGCGCAGGTCGTCTCCAACGACGGCGAGCAGCTCGTCAAGGGCGCCGACGACCGGACGACCAACGGCACCAACTGGGGCGCGGCGGCGCTCGGCCCGTACGACCGGGCCGGCGACGAGCCGCGGCGCGCCGGTGAGGTGGTGCTGGAGAAGTCCGTCGCCGACCACCGCAAGGTGAAGGTGGGCGACAGCGTCAGGATCGCCTCCACCCGGGACGCCTCCTCGTACCGGGTCGTCGGCATCGTGACCTACAAGGGCGGCGGCGGGGCGCTGCGCACCCCGCCGCTGTTCTTCTCCGACGACGAGGCGCGCACCCTGTTCGGCCGCACCGACCAGGTCAGCGCCATCGGCGTGCTGGCACCCGGCGGCACGAACGCGGGCAAGCTCGCCGACCGGATCGAGAAGGCGCTCAACGGCGCCCGCACCGACGTCTACACCGGCGACGGGCGCAGCAGCGTGGAGAACCCCGACGTCGCCTCGGCCCGGGGCAGCCTCAAGGAGCTGGCCGGCTCGCTCGGCGGCACCGTCGTGCTGATCACCATGATGGTGGTGGGCAGCACCCTGGCGCTCAGCGTGCACCAGCGGCGGCGCGAGCTGGCGCTGCTGCGCGCGGTCGGTGCCACGCCCAAGCAGATCCACAAGATGATCTCCGGCGAGGCGCTGGTGATCTCGCTGGTCGCCTCGGTGCTGGGCTGCTTCCCCGGCATGATCGCCGCGGGCATCCTGCGCGGGGCGCTCGGGGCCATCGGCATCCTGCCCGACGACTTCGAGTTCTCCTACGGCCCGATCCCGGCGATCGCGGCGGTGGGCATCGGGGTGATCGCCGCGCAGGTGGCGGCGTTCGCGGTGGCCCGCCGGGTGGTCTCGATCCGGCCGGTGGAGGCGCTCAGCGAGGCCCAGACCGAGCAGCCGGGCATCGGCGGCGCGCGGGTGACCATCGGGGTCCTGCTGTTCGTCCTCGGCTTCGGCGCGTCGCTGCTGCCGCTGTTCTTCGGCAGCATCTTCGCGGTGGCCGGGGCCGGCAGCGGCGGGCTGATCATGGTGATCGCGATCCTCATGCTGGCCCCGCCGGTGGTGGCCAGGGCGACACGGCTGATGGCCGCGCCCTTCCAGCGCCGCTTCGGCACCCTCGGGTTCCTCGCGGTGGCCAACACCCGGGCCAACGCCCGCCGGCTGGCCGCCGGCATCGGCCCGCTGATCATGGCCATCGGCTTCGCCTCGGTGCAGCTGTTCATCCCGACCACCACGTCGGGTGCGGCCGAGGACCAGGCGCGGGCGGGCGTGGTCGCCGACTACACCCTGACCAGCGAGGCCGGCGGACTGCCGGTCAGCGCGCCCGGGTTCATCAGGACCCTGGACGGGGTGGACGCCGCGGCCGGGACGGTGCGGGTCGACCTCTTCGCCTCCACGAAGATGCTGGGCTCCCCGGAGATCTTCGACTACAAGGCGCAGGGGCTCACCACGGGCAACCTGGACCGGGTCCTCGACCTGGACGTCTCCGAGGGCTCGCTGGACGCCCTCACCGCGGACACCGTGGCGATCAGCAGCGGGGCGTCCGCCACGCTCGGTGCGGGCGTCGGCGGCTCCGTCAAGGTGCACATGCCGGACGGGCAGACGCTGGAGCCGAAGGTGGTGGCCGTGTACCAGCGCGGCCTGGGCTTCGGCGACATCACACTGGCCTACGACACCGTGCTGCAGCACAGTTCGCGCCGGATGTACGACTCCGTGCTGGTGCGCGTCAAGCCCGGCGCGGACCAGAAGAAGGTGATCGGCGAGCTCACCGGGCTCAACGACCGCTACCCCGGGGTGCAGGTCCGCGACAAGGGCGGGCTGTCCGCTGCCCAGCAGAAGGCCGGGGTGGCCGGCCTGGTCGGCAGTGCGCTGCCACTGGTCCTGGTCTTCGGGTACATCGCGGTGGCCGTCGCCAACACCCTGGTGATGACCACACTGGCCAGAGCACGGGAGTTCGCGCTGCTGCGGCTGGTCGGGGCGACCCCGGAACAGGTCATGCGGATGATGCGCACCGAGACGCTGATGCTGATCGTGATCGCGGTGGTGGTCGGCAGCCTGGTGCCGATCGTGCCACTGGTGACGGTCAGTCTGGGGCTGACCGGCTCGCTGGTCCCGCACATCCCCCCGCTGCTGTACCTGGCGATCGTGGCGGCGACCTCGGCCCTGGCGGCCGCCGCCGTCCTGATCCCGACCAAGCTCGCCCTGCGCGCCCGCCCGGTGGAGGCCATCGGGCTGCGCGAGTAGTCCGGAGCACGGGGGCGGCCTCGCACCGCACCCTTTGCAGCACCGACCCGCCGATGGGGTCCGCGACCGCGGACCCCATCGGCGTTTCCGGGTTTCCGGCCGGGTTTCCCGGCAGGCCGGACGGCACGTCGTTCGGCAGGCCGGACAGCAGGTCGGACAGCAGGTCGGACGGCAGGTCGCAGTGCGGCAACCAGGGTCATTCGGCTGCAACTTAACGACCCTGACCGGCCCCGCCGCCCGGTGTTAGCCTGCATTCACCAGAACGAATTCCCCTTTTGCGTAATCCCCGTACCGACGAGCCGCGGACCGAACGCGGCCGAACGGGACTGTCGTGCTGCGCCTTTTTCGGATTCCGGTGAATGCGGTGGGTGGGTTTCAGTGAATTCACAGTCATGGCGTGAAAATGCCGGGCGGCTCGCGCGCGAACACGGCGTGCGGACGCTGCGGTGCGCCTTCTACGACGCCGGCGAACTCCGGGTCGCCGGGCCGGGCGCGGAGGCCGGGGCGGCCCCCGTCCTGCCGTTCGCCTCGCTCACCAAGCTCCTCACCGCGACGGTGGCCGTGCAGCTGGCCTTCGACGGAGACCTCGACCTGGACCGTCCGGTCGGCGAGTACCTGAACGAAGCGCCGTACTCCGCACTCGACATGACGATCCGTCATCTCCTGAGCCACTCCTCCGGACTGGTGACAGACGCCCCCGGCGGCGGCGGGCTGCGGGCCGCTGTCGAGGCGGAGCCGCTCTTCGCCCCCGGAACGGCCTTCTCCTACTCCAACGCCGGGTTCGCCCTCGCCGGGAAGGTCGTCGAGGCCGTCGCCGGGACGAGCTGGCGCACCGCCGTGACGGAGTTCCTGCTCCGGCCGCTGGGCGTCGAACCGGCCTTCCTGCCGGCCGGCGCCCACCCGCGCGACCTCGCCCCCGCGACCGCCGTCGCCGGAACCGTCACCGACCTGGTCGCCTTCGCCCGGCTGCACCTGGACGACCGCCCCGCCGCCCTGGCCGCCCTGCTCGACCGGGAGGCCGTCCACGAGATGGCCCGACAGGCCTTCGACACCCTGCCGTTCGGCCTGGCCGACGGCTGGGGCCTGGGCTGGGCCCGGTTCGGCAACGGCGCCGACCGCTGGCTCGGCCTGGACGGCGTCGGCGCCGGCGCCACCTGCCACCTGCGGATCCAGCCGGAACGCGGCACCGTCATCGCGCTGCAGGCCGACTCCCCGGCCGGGCTCGGCGCCTGGCAGGACCTGCTGGCCCTGCTCCGGGCCGACGGCGTGGACGTCCCCGGCCCCGCCCCGGCCCCCGCGGCCGGCGCCGGGCAGGAGCTGCCGGACTGCACCGGGCGGTGGGCCAACGGCGAGACCGTCTACTGGATCCGCCCCGGCGCCGCGGCGGACGACCGCGCCCTGCCCGGCGCCACCGTCCTGGTCGACGACGACGGGACGGAGTACGACCTGACCGGCCGGAGCGAGCGCGTCTTCGCCGCCCGGCACCCGCGGCTGCCCGAGGTGGAACACCTCGGCCGCTTCCTGCTCGACCCGGAGACCGGGCGCGCGGACCACATGCAGTTCGGCGGCCGCGTCCTGCGACGCGTCGCCTGAACAGGCTGGAGAGCGAACGTGACGATCACCAACGACAGTGCCCTGTCGCCGGCGCAGCAGCGCCTGTGGTTCCTGAACCGCTTCCAGGAGGGCGCCGCCGGCCACACCCACGCGGTGGCGCTCCGCCTGACCGGCGCGCTGCTCCCGGACCGCCTGCGCGCCGCGCTGGACGCCCTGGTGCGCCGGCACCCGCTGCTGGGCACCGTGCACCGCGAGGAGGAGGGCCGCTGCCGCCCCGGTGCGGCCCCCGACGGCGCGCCGTTCGCCGGGCTGCGCGCCGAACCCGTCGACCCCGACCGGGTGGACGAGGCGCTGGCCCGGGCCGCCGCGGAAGGCCTGGACCTCACCCGGGAGGCCCCGCTGCGGGCCCGGCTGCTGGCCGCCGGCCCGCAGGACCACGTGCTGCTGCTGACCGTGCACGAGATCGCCGCCGACGAGCGCTCGCTCGGCCTGATCCTCGACGACCTGGCCCGCGCGTACACCGCCGACCAGGACGCGGCCCCCGCACCCCAGTACGCCGCGGTGGCCGCCGCCGACCGCGCCCGCTACGGCGCCCCCGACCGGCCCACCGACCAGGCCGCCGCCGAACTCGCCCACTGGCGCGCCGTGCTGGACGGCGCCCCGTCGCAGCTGGAGCTGCCCGTCGACCGGCCGCGCCCGGCCGTCACCCGCTACGCCGCCGGCGAGTACCGCACCGCGCTGGACGCCCCGCTGACCGCCGCCCTCACCGGCCTGGCCGCCGACGCCGGCGCCGGTGTCGAGGCCGTGCTGCACGCCGCCGTGACCGTCCTGCTCGGCCGCTTCGGCGCCGGCCCGGACGTCCCCCTGGTCGGCAGCCTGCCCGGCCGGGACGACGCCGAACGCGCCGGAACGGTCGGCCCGTTGGCCAACCCGGTGGTGCTGCGCGCGGCCGCCCGGCCCGGCGCCGGCTTCCGCGAGCTGGTCCGCGCCTGCGCGGCCGCCGCCGACACCGCCCGCCGCAACGGCGGCGTCCCCTTCGAGACCGTGGTCGGCGCGCTGCGCCCGGAGCGGGCGCTCAACCGCCACCCACTGGCCCAGGTGGCCCTCGACCTCACCGAGGACCTGCCCGCCCGCCTGCCGTTCGGCCCGCTCGACGCCCGCGTCGAGCGACTGCCCCGCCGGCACTCCCCGTTCGACCTGCGGCTGGCCTTCCGCACCGCGCCGGACGGCGGGGGGCTGCGGCTGCACGTCACCTTCAGCACCGAGCTGTTCGACCCGGCCACCGCCCGGCGGCTCACCGACGCGCTGGTCCGCCTGCTGGCCGCCGTCGCCGCGCAGCCGGACCGGGACCCGGCCGACCACGACCTGCTGGACCCGGCCGAGCGGCAGGCCCTGCTGCACGAGTGGAACGCCACCGCGCGGCCGGTGCCCGACGCCGACGTCTCCGCGCTGTTCCGGGCCCGGGCCGCCGCCCAGCCCGACCGGACCGCCCTGATCGCCGGCAGCACCGTGCTCAGCTACGCCGAACTCGACGACCGCGCCGAGCGGTTGGCCGGCGAGCTGCGCCGCCACGGCGCCGCCCCGGGCCGGCTGGTCGCCCTCGCCCTGCCGCGCTGCGCCGACCTCGTCGTCGCCCTGCTCGCCGTCGCCCGCACCGGCGCCGCCTACGTGCCGCTCGACCCGGACTACCCGGCCGACCGGATCGGCTACATCCTCGACCACGCCGGGCCCTCCGCCCTGGTCACCGACACCGCGACGGCCGCCCGGCTGCCCGCCACCGCCGCGCACCCGGTGCTGCTGGACGACGCGCAGGTGCGCGCCCGGCTCGCCGCCGGGCCCGCCCCGGCACCGGGCCCCGCCGCCACCGCGGCCGACCCGGCGTACGTCATCTACACCTCCGGATCCACCGGCCGCCCCAAGGGCGTGGTCATCAGCCGCCGCGCGCTCACCAACTTCCTGGTCTCGATGGCCGACCTCTTCCCGCTGGCCGCCGAGGACGTCTGGACCTCCGTCACCACCATCGCCTTCGACATCGCGGCCCTGGAGATCTACCTGCCGCTGGTCGGCGGCGCCACCGTCGTCCTCGCCGACCGCGCGACCGTCACCGACCCGGCCGCGCTGGGCGCCCTGGTCACCCGCACCGGCACCACCGTCCTGCAGGCCACCCCCAGCCTCTGGCAGGCGCTCTGCGACGAGGTGCCGCAGGCGCTGACGGGCCTGCGGATGCTCGTCGGCGGGGAGGCCCTGCCGGCCGCCCTCGCCGAGCGGATGCGCCGCACCGGCCGCGAGGTCACCAACCTGTACGGGCCCACCGAGACCACCATCTGGTCCACCGCCGCCCGCCTCGACGACCGCCCCGGCGCGCCGACCATCGGGCGCCCGATCGGCAACACCCGGGTGCGCGTCCTGGACGAGGGGCTGCGCCTGGTGCCCGTCGGCGTCGCGGGCGAGCTGTACATCGCCGGCGACGGCGTGGGCACCGGCTACCTGCACCGCGAGGACCTCACCCGGGACCGCTTCCTGCCCGACCCGTACGGCGCCGACGGCGAACGGATGTACCGCACCGGCGACATCGTCCGCTGGGCCGCCGACGGCAACCTCGAGTACGTCGGCCGCGCCGACTTCCAGCTGAAGGTGCGCGGCTTCCGGATCGAGCCCGGCGAGATCGACGCCGTCCTGGAACGGCACCCCGCGGTGGCCCGGGCCGTCACGGTGGCCCGCGACTACGGCACCGCCGACACCCGGCTGGTCTCCTACGTGGTGCCGGCCGGCCCCGCCGGGGCCGACCCGGCCGAGCTGCGCGCGCACGCCGCCGCGACCCTGCCCGGCTACATGGTCCCGGCCGTGGTCGTGCCGATCGCCGGCATCCCGCTGACCCCCAACGGCAAGACCGACCGGTCCGCCCTCCCGGACCCGGGCTCCGCCGCGGCCGGCGCCGGGCACGGGCCGCGCAGCGCCCGGGAGGAGCAGCTGTGCGACCTCTTCAGCGAGGTGCTCGGGGTCGGCTCCGTCGGCGTCGACGACAGCTTCTTCGACCTCGGCGGGCACTCCCTGCTCGCCACCCGGCTGATCGGCCGGATCCGCTCGGTGCTGGACGTCGAGGTGCCGATCCGCACCCTGTTCGAGTCGCCCACCGTCGCCGGGCTGGCCGGCCGGCTGGGCGGCGTGCCGGCCCGCCGGGCCGGGCTCGTCCCGGTCGGGCGCGAGCGGCCGCTGCCGCTGTCCTACGGGCAGCAGCGGCTCTGGTTCCTGTACGACTACGAGTCCCAGGGCACCGAGTACAACTCGCCGCTGGGCCTGCGGCTCACCGGGCCGCTCGACGTCGCCGCCCTCGGCCGCGCCGTCGACGCCCTGGTCGAGCGGCACGAGATCCTGCGCACCACCTTCGCCACCGAGGACGGCCGGGGCGTCCAGGTCGTCCACGACCCCGCACCGCGGCCGCTGCGCCGCACCGACCTCGCGCAGGAGGGCGGAGCCGAGGGCCTGGACGCGCTGCTGCGCACCGGGCTGAGCCGCAGCTT
This sequence comes from Kitasatospora sp. NPDC004745, assembly GCF_042873275.1. Lineage (NCBI taxonomy): Bacteria > Bacillati > Actinomycetota > Actinomycetes > Kitasatosporales > Streptomycetaceae > Kitasatospora > Kitasatospora sp. NPDC004745. The sequence goes on from NZ_JBIALK010000001.1 coordinate 20,870, forward strand.
CGACCTGCGCGGCGGCCCGCTGCTGCGCCCCTGGCTGATCCGGCTGGGCGACGAGGAGCACCTGCTGGTCCTCGACATGCATCACGTCGTCACCGACGGCTGGTCCAAGGAGGTGATGGCCCGCGAACTCGTCGCGCTGCTCGACCGGGAGACCACCGGCCGGCCCGCCGGGCTCGCCCCGCTGCCGCTGCAGTACGCCGACTACGCCGCGCACCAGCACGCCGAGCACGGCGAGCGGGAGGCCGCCGACCTGGCCTACTGGAAGGGCCGACTGGACGGCGTGGTGCCGCTGGAGCTGCCCACCGACCGCCCCCGGCCGGCCACCCGCAGCACCGTCGGCGCCGTCCACGCCTTCGAGCTCCCCGCCGCCCTGGTCGCCGACCTCACCCGGCTCTGCCGCCGCGAGGGCAGCACCCTGTTCACCGTGCTGACCGCCGGCGTCCAGCTGCTGCTGTCCCGCTACGCCCGCCAGCGCGACGTCGCGGTCGGCACCATCGTCTCCGGCCGCGAGCACAGCGAACTCGAGGACGTGCTCGGCTTCTTCGTCAACACCCTGGTGCTGCGCTCCCGCACCACGCCGGAGACGACCGTCGGCGCCTTCCTGGCCGAGGTCCGGCAGACCGTGCTGGACGCCTTCACCCACCAGCACCTGCCGTACGACCGGCTGATCGACGAGCTCAAGCCCGACCGCGACCCGAGCCGCACCCCGCTGATCCAGGCGGCGCTGATGCTCAAGCGCGCCCAGGACGCCCTGCCCGGCCCCGACGGCCTGCGGGTCGAGGAGGCGGCGCTGCCGCGGATGCACGCGCTGTTCGACATCGGCTTCGAGTTCGAGGAGCGCGACGGCCGGATCGGCGGCCTGGTCGAGTACAGCACGGCGCTGTTCGACCCGGAGACCGTCGAGCGGATCGCCGGCCACCTCACCGCCCTGCTCGCGGGCATGGCGGCCGACCCGGACCGGCTCGTCGACGACGTGCCGATCATGGGGGAGGAGGAGCGCCGGCTCGTCACCACCGGCTGGAACGCCACCGCTACCGACGCCCGCTTCCGCACCGCCACCGTCCACCGGCTGGTGGCCGAGCAGGCCCGGCGCACCCCGGACGCCCCCGCCGTCACCACCGAGGACCGCAGCCTGACCTTCGCCGAACTCGACGCGCTCACCGACGCGCTGGCGCACCGGCTGGTCGATCGCGGCGTCGCACCCGGCACCGTGGTCGGCGTCCGGACACTGCGCGGCGCCGAGATGACGATCGCCCAGCTCGCGGTGCTCAAGGCCGGCGGCGCCTACCTGCCGCTCGACCCGGAACTCCCCGACGACCGCACGCTCTTCGTGCTCGGCGACGCCGGTGTGCCGGTGCTGCTCACCCAGCGCGGCCTGGCCGGGCCCGGGGCGCCGGAGGGAGTCGAGACGCTCTACGTCGAGGACACCGCGGCGGGCACCCCGGCCGGTGGCCCCGACGGGCCGCCCGAGGTGGCCGTCGGCCCGTCCGACCTCGCCTACGTGATCTACACCTCGGGCTCCACCGGCCAGGCCAAGGGCGTGCTGATCGAGCACCGCGGCGTGGTCAACCTCTGCGACTGGTACCGGGAGTTCTTCGACGCCCGGCCGGGCGACCGGGCCACCCAGATGGTGCCGCCCGGCTTCGACCCCACCGTCCTGGAGCAGTGGGGCGCGCTCGCCTGCGGCGTCGAGATCCGCTACCTGCCCGACCGGGTGCTGGAGGACCCGCACCTGACGGCGGACTGGATCGTCGACCAGGGCATCACCCTGATCCTCGTCCCGGCGCCGCGGCTGGAGGCCCTGCTGGACCAGCCCGCGCTGTACCGGGGCCGGGTGCGGCACGTCATCACCGGCGCCGACGTGGTGCGCCGGCGGCTGCCGCGCGGCACCGCGTTCTCGCTGGCCAACCTCTACGGCCCGACCGAGACCACGGTGCTGACCACCGGCACCGTCCTGGAGTGCGAGGAGGACGCCCCGGCCGGGCGGCTGCCCTCGATCGGCCGGCCGATCGCCAACACCACCGGCTACGTGCTCGACGAGCGCCGCGCGCCGGTGCCGGTCGGCGTCCCCGGCGAGCTGTACGTCGGCGGTGCCGGGGTGGCCCGCGGCTACCTGGGCCGCCCCGAGCTGACCGAGGAACGGTTCGTCCCGGACCACCTCGGCGCCGGGCCCGGCGCCCGGCTCTACCGCACCGGCGACCTCGTCCGCTGGCTGCCCGACGGCACCCTGGAGTTCCTCGGCCGGATCGACAACCAGGTCAAGGTGCGCGGCTACCGGATCGAGCTCGGCGAGATCGAGACCGCGCTGCTCGACGACGAGAGCGTCGAGCAGACCGCCGTCGTCGCCCGCACCGGGCCGTCCGGGCAGACCGCACTGACCGGCTACGTGGTGCCCGCGGGCGGCACCGCCGACCCGGAGCGGATCAGGGCCCGGCTCGCCGAGCGGCTGCCCGGCTACATGGTGCCGCCGGTGGTCGTGGTGCTGGACGCGTTCCCGATGACCACCAGCGGGAAGATCGACCGCCGGGCCCTGCCGGAGCCGCAGGAACGGCGCCCGGCCGGCGAGCCGACCGCCCCGCGGGACGAGACCGAGGCGGCCCTGGCCGGGATCTGGGCCGACGTCCTGGGCGTGGCCGCGGTGGGAGCCGAGGACGACATCTTCGACCACGGCGCCAACTCGGTGCTCACCCTGCAGGTGACCGCCCGGATCCGCGAGGTGTTCGGCGTCGGCGTCTCGGCGCGGCACGTGTTCGCCGCCCGCACCGTGGCCGCCCTGGCGGACCGCGTCCGCAAGCAAGTACTCGAAGACGTGCGCCGGACACCGGCGGACCGGACCACGAAGCGCGGCGTCGCGCGGGGGAGCAAGCGATGACAGACCAGCGACACGGCGACGACACCACGGCCGCCGAGCCGGACGCCGACGAGATCCTGCGCCGCCGGCTGGCCACCGCGGCCGGCGGCGACCGGGACGCCGTCCGCCCCGGCGGGGACGGGCCGGCCCCGCTCTCCTTCGGCCAGGAACGGCTCTGGTTCCTGCAGGAGTTCGAGACCGACGCGGTGGAGTACACCACCTCCTTCGGCCTGCGGCTGCGCGGCGGCCTGGACCTGGGCGCGCTGCGCACCGCCCTGACCGCCCTGGTCGAGCGGCACGAGCCGCTGCGCACCGTCTTCACCACCGAGGACGGCGTCGCCCGCCAGGAGGTGCGCCCCGCCTACACCCCGGACACCGAGCCGGTGGACCTCGCCGGGCTCGGCGCCGAGGAGCGCGAGGCCGAGTTCGCCGCGCTGCTGCAACGCGAACTCGCCACGCCCTTCGACCTGTCCCGCGGCCCGCTGCTGCGCTCCACCGTGGTGCGGCACGCCCCGGACGACCACGCGCTCTTCCTCAACCTGCACCACATCGCCGCCGACGGCTGGTCCAAGGGCCTGCTGACCACCGAGCTGGGCGAGCTCTACCGGGCCGCCGTCGAGGGCCGCCCGCACACCCTCGCCCCGCTGCCGGTCAGCTACCGCGACTACTCCCGCTGGCAGCGCGAACGCTGCACCGAGGAGCTCCTCGCCGGCCAGCTGGACCACTGGCGCGAGGAACTGGCCGACCTCCAGCCGCTGGAGCTGCCCACCGACCGGCCCCGGCCCGCGGTGCGCACCACCGTCGGCGCCCTGCACGCCTTCCGGGTGGAGGCGGCGGTGGCCCGCGGCCTGGAGGAGCTCGGCGCCGAACGCGGCACCACGCTGTTCGCCGTGCTCGCCGCGGCCACCCAGGTCCTGCTGGCCCGGCACACCGGGCAGCGCACGGTGGGCCTCGGCACCGTCTCGGTCGGCCGCGACCGCTCCGAACTGGAGCCACTGGTCGGCTTCTTCGTGAACACCCTGGTCCTGCAGGGCCGGATCGACCTGGACGAGCCCTTCGGCGAGCTGCTGGAGCGCACCACCGACCAGCTGTGGGACGCCCTGAGCAACCAGGACGTGCCCTTCCACCGCCTGGTGGACGAGATCCAGCCCGAGCGCGACCCGAGCCGCACCCCGCTGGTGCAGGCCGCCCTGGTGCTGCAGAACGCGCCCGGCGGGCTGCCCGACTTCGGCGGCCCGGAGGTCTCCGAGTTCCGCGCGCCCTCGGTCTCCTCCATCTTCGACCTGACGCTGGAGTTCACCCCGGACGCCGACGGCGGGCTGGGCGGGACGGTGGAGTACAACACCGACCTGTTCGACGCCGCCACCGTCGACGCGCTCTGCACCCGTCTGCTGCTCCTTTTGGCCGGCGTGGCCGCCGACGCCGACCGGCCGGTCGGCGACCTGCCGCTGCTCACCGCCGCCGAACTCGCCCTCGTCACCGGCGAGTGGGCCGAGAACCGGGTGCCCTACCCGGCCGACCGGACGGTCCACTCCCTGGTCACCGAGCAGGCCGCGGCCACCCCCGACGCGATCGCCGCCTCCGACTCGGACGGCGAACTGACGTACCGTCAACTCGATGACCGGTCGGACCGGCTGGCCCGGCTGCTGGTCGAGCGGGGCGCCGGCTCCGGGCAGCACGTCGCGGTCTGCCTGCCCCGCGGGACGGGGCTGGTCGTCGCCCTGCTGGCGGTGCTCAAGGCCGGCTGCACCTACGTGCCGCTGGACCCGGACTACCCGGCCGACCGGCTGGAGTTCATGCTGGCGGACACCGCGGCCGCGCTCTGCGTCACCGACCGCGAGCTGCTCGCCCGACTGCCCGACCTGGCCGTGCCCGCCCTGCTCCCCGCCGAGCACGCCGCCGAACTGGCCGCGCTGCCGGCCGGCCCGCCGCGGACCGAGGCCGGCCCGGAGACCGCCGCCTACGTCATCTACACCTCCGGCTCCACCGGCCGGCCCAAGGGCGTCGTGGTCGAGCACCGCGCCGTCGTCCGGCTGGTCCACGGCGCCGACTACGCCCCGCTGCGGGCCGACGACGTGGTCGCCCAGGTCGCCGACGCCACCTTCGACGCCGCCACCTTCGAGTTCTGGGCGCCGCTCGTGGTCGGCGCGCGGATCGCCGTCATCACCAAGGACGTCCTGCTCGACCCGCCGGCCTTCGCCGCCGCGCTGGCCTCCACCGGCACCACCGCGATGTTCCTCACCGCCGGCGTCTTCAACCAGGTCGTCAGCCTGGAGCCGACCGCCTTCGGCGGCATGCGCCACCTGCTGGTCGGCGGCGAGGCGCTCAACCCGCGCCGGATCGCCGAGCTGCTGGCGGGCGGCCGCCCGCCGCAGCGGCTGGTCAACGCCTACGGGCCGACCGAGACCACCACCTTCGCCGTCACCCACCTGATCCGCGAGACCGACGGCGTGCGGGCCATCCCGATCGGGCGCCCGATCTCCAACACCGCGGTCTACGTCCTCGACGAGCGCCGCCGGCCCGTCCCGCCGGGCACCCCCGGCGAGCTCTGGATCGCCGGCCCGGGCGTGGCCCGCGGCTACCTGGGCCGCCCCGAGCTGACGGAGGAGCGCTTCCTCCCGTCGCCGTTCGCCACCGGGCCCGGCGAGCGGATGTACCGCACCGGGGACGTGGTGCGCTGGGCCGACGGCCTGGTCGAGTACCTCGGCCGCGCCGACACGCAGGTCAAGGTGCGCGGCTACCGGATCGAGCCCGGCGAGGTCGAGGCCGTGCTGGAGCAGCACCCGGGGGTGGCCGCCGCCCTGGTCGTCGCCCTCGCCGACGGCGACCACAAGCGGCTGGTCGGCTACCTGCGGGCAAAGCCCGGCGCCGCGCCGGCACCGCTCGACCTGCGCGCCTTCGCCGAGGAGCGGCTGCCGTCCTACAGCGTGCCGACGGCCTTCGTCACCCTGGACGCCTTCCCGCTCACCGCCAACGGCAAGGTCGACGTCCGGGCCCTGCCCGCGCCGGAGACCACCCTGGAACGGGAGGACTACCGGGCCCCCGAGGACCCGGCCGAGCAGGCGCTCGCCGAGGTCTGGTCGGAGGTCCTCGGCATCGACCGGGTCGGCGCCGACGACAACTTCTTCGAACTCGGCGGCGACTCCATCCTCAGCATCCAGGTGGTCGCCAGGGCCCGCCGGGCCGGCCTCGTCATCACCTCGAAGGACATCTTCTCCCGGCAGTCGCTCGCCGACCTGGCCCGCGCCGCCCGGCCCGTCGAGCAGGCCCCGGCGCCCGGGCCCGAGGCCGAGGACCACGAGCCGGCCCCGCTCGGCCCCGTCCAGGAGTGGTTCTTCGAACACCACACCCGGGGCGCGCACCACTTCAACCAGTCCGTGCTGATCACCCTGGACGGCGCGGTCGACGAGGCGGCGCTGGCCCGCGCGGTGGCCGGCCTGGTCGGCCGGCACGACGCCCTGCGCACCCGCTTCGCCACCGGCCCCGACGGCCGGCGCGTGCAGTTCGTCCCCGCGCTCGAACCCGGCAGCACGCCCTCCGAGGCCCGGATCGAGCGGATCACCCTCGACCAGGCCGCCCCCGAGGAGCGGGACGCCGCCATGCGCGCCCTCGCCGAGGCCGCCCAGGCCTCGCTGGACCCGGTCGAGGGCCCGCTGCTGCGCACCCTGTTCTTCGACCACGGCGCCGGCCGGCCGCCCCGCCTGCTGATCACCGTGCACCACCTCGCGGTGGACGGCGTCTCCTGGCGCATCCTGCTGGACGACCTGGAGGGCGCCTACCGCCAGGCCGTCCGGGGCGGGGCCGTCGACCTCGGCCCGGCCGGCACCTCCTACCGCGGCTGGGCCCGCCGGCTCGCCGCCCTCACCCGGGACGGCGGCCTGGACGCCGAGCTGGACCACTGGGCCCGCCCGGTGCCGGCCGGCTCCGCCGAGCTTCCCACCGACCGGGAGGGCCGCAACACCGTCGGCGAGACCCGTGCCGTCTCCGCCGGCCTGGACGCCGAGCGCACCCGGCAGCTGCTCCAGGACGTGCCGGCCGTCTACCGCACCCAGGTCAACGACGTCCTGCTGACCGCGCTCGGCCGCGCGCTGGCCCGTTTCACCGGCCGGTCCCGCACCCTGATCACCCTGGAGGGCCACGGCCGCGAGGAGATCCTCGACGGCGTCGACGTCTCCCGCACGGTCGGCTGGTTCACCTCGATCTTCCCGGTGCTGCTGGAGTCCCCGGCCGACCGCCCGCTCGGCCGGCTGATCCGCGACACCAAGGAGCTGCTGCGCGCCGTGCCCGCCCGCGGCGCCGGCTACGGCCCGCTGCGCCACCTGCGCGGCGACGAGCCGCGGGCCCGCGCGCTGGCCGCGGCGCCGCAGCCGCAGGTGAGCTTCAACTACCTCGGCCAGTGGAGCGACGCGGCGGCCGGCAGCGAGCTGTTCCGCGCCGTCGAGCCGGACTACGGCCGCGACCACCACCCGGACGAGGAACGGCCGCACCTGCTGGACGTCGTCGGCGAGGTCCGCAACGGCGTGCTGACCTTCGACGTCCACTACGCCCCGCAGCGCCACGACCGGGCCACCGTCCAGCGCTTCGCCGACGACTTCGCGGCGGCCCTGGCCGAACTCGTCGAACACTGCCTCACCCCCGGCGCGGGCGGCGCCACGCCCGGCGACTTCCCGCTGCTCAGCCTCGACCAGGCCACCGTCGACCGGCTGGTGCCGGCCGGCTCCTCGGTCGAGGACGTCCACCCGCTCACCCCGATGCAGAGCGGCATGCTCTTCCACACCCTCAACCAGGACGGCGTCGGCGCCTACTCCGACCACGTCGCCTTCCGGCTGGAGGGCGTGCGCGACGTCGACGCGCTGGCCGCCGCCTGGCAGCACGTCGTCGACCGCACGCCCGCGCTGCGCACCCGGCTGGTCTGGGACGGCGTCCCCGAGCCCGTCCAGGTGGTCGAGCGCACCGCCGAACTGACGGTCCGCCGCCTCGACTGGACCGGCCTGCCCGCCGCCGAGCTGGAGCGCCGGGTCAGGGCCCTGATCGACGAGGAGCGCGCCACCGGGATCGAGCTGTCCCGGGCGCCGCTGATGCGCCTGGCGCTGGCCCGCGAGGACGAGCGGACGGTGCGCGTCGTGTGGACCTTCCACCACGCAGTGCTGGACGGCTGGAGCACCTCGCACCTGTTCGCCGACCTCTTCGCCGCCTACCGGGCGCTCACCGACGGCCGGGGCGCGGCCCCCGCGCTGCCCGAGCGCCGGCCCTTCCGCGACTACGTCGCCTGGCTGGCCCGGCAGGACAAGGACGCGGCCGCCGCGCACTGGAGCGCCCTGCTGGGCGACCTGGACGCGCCGACCCCGCTGCCGTTCGGCCGCACGGTGCCGCAGGGCCACGAGTCGCAGTCCGCCGGTCAGGTCCGGGTCGGCCTGTCGGGCGCGGAGACGGACGCGCTGGTCGCGATGGTCCGGCGCCACCGGCTCACCCTCAACACCGCCGTCCAGGGCGCCTGGGCGATCCTGCTGGCCCGCCACTCGGGGCAGCGCGACGTCTGCTTCGGCACCACCGTGGCCGGCCGCCCGACCGACCTGCCCGGCGCCGACACCATGGTCGGCAACCTGCTGAACACCCTGCCGCTGCGCACCGCCGTCGACCCGGACGCGCCGCTGGTGGAGTGGCTCGCGGCGCTGCAGGCCGACCAGGCGGAGTCCCGCCGCTTCGAGTACTCCTCGATCGCCGAGATCCAGCGCAGCAGCGGCGTCCCGCGCGGCAGCGCGCTCTTCCAGACCCTGGTGGTGTTCGAGAACTACCCGGGCAACGGCGCCGCCGCCGAGCGCCACGGACTGCGGCTCAGCGACGTCCGCGCCGTCGACACCACCAGCTTCACGCTTGACCTCACCGCCTACGACGACGACGGCTCGCTGACCCTGCTGCTCTCCTACGACCCGGCGCTCTACGACCGGGCCCGGGCCGAGGCGCTGGCCGACCAGCTGGCCGTCCTGCTCGGCAGCATGCCGAGCGCCCCCGAGCAGCGGGTCGGCGACGTCCCGATGCTGTCGCTGCGCGCCCGCGACCGGGTGCTGTACGAGTGGAACGACACCGGCACCCCGGGCAGCGACGCCTGCCTGCACGAGCTGTTCGCCGAGCAGGTCCGGCTGACCCCGGACGCCGAGGCGGTGGTCTTCGAGGACACCTCGCTGACCTACGCCCAGCTCGACGCCCGCGCCAACCGGCTGGCCCAGCACCTCGTCGGCCAGGGCATCGGCCCGGAGACCGTGGTCGCGATCTGCCTGGACCGCGGCCCGGACACCGTCGTCGCCGCCCTCGGCGTGCTCAAGGCGGGCGCCGCCTACCTGCCGCTGGACCCCTCCCACCCGGCCGAGCGGCTGCGCCTGGTGCTGGACGACAGCGCCGCCGCCATGCTCGTCACCCAGCAGGACCTCGCCGAGCGGCTCCCGCTCTGCGACGCGACGGTGCTCTGCCTGGACGCCGACCGCGCCGAGATCGACAGCTGGCCCGCCGAGGCGCCCAGCACCGAGGTCACCCCGGACAACCTGGCCTACGTCATCTACACCTCCGGCTCCACCGGCCGGCCCAAGGGCGTCACGGTCGAGCACCGCAGCGTCGCCCGGGCCGCCGCGGCCTGGCGCGAGGCGTACCGGCTCGACCAGGCGCCGGCCCGCCAGCTCAACCTCGCCAGCATGGCCTTCGACGTCTTCGTCTCCGACCTCACCCACGCGCTGACCACCGGCGGCGCCCTGGTGCTCTGCCCGAAGGAGGCCACCACCGACCCGGCCCGCCTGTTCGACCTGATCGAGCGCCACCGCGTCACCCACGTCGAGACCGTCCCGTCGCTGGCCAACGCGCTGGCCGACGAGGCCGCCCGCACCGGCCGGCCCTTCCCGCCGCTGCGCTACCTGGCCGTCGGCTCGGACAACTGGCGCACCGACGACTGCCGCCGGCTGCTGGCCGCCGTCGCCCCCGGCACCGTGGTGCTCAACTCCTACGGCGTCACCGAGGCCACCGTCGAGTCCTCGTACTTCACCGTCACCCCGCAGTCGCTGCCGGACGTGGCGAGCGTGCCGATCGGCCGGCCCGTCCCGGGCACCCGGATGTACGTCCTGGACGCGGACCTCGAACCGCTGCCGGTCGGCGTCGTCGGCGAGCTCTACCTCGGCGGCTTCGGCGTCACCCGCGGCTACCTCAACCGCCCCGACCTCACCGAGGAGCGCTTCAGCGCCGACCCGTTCACCCCGCACCCCGACGGCCGGCTCTACCGCACCGGCGACCAGGCGCGCTTCCTGCCCACCGGGGACGTCGAGTTCCTCGGCCGCGGCGACGACCAGGTCAAGATCCGCGGCTTCCGGGTGGAACTGGCCGAGATCGAGGCCGTGCTGCGCCGCCACCCCGACGTCCTGGACGCCGTCGCGGCGCTGCGCACCGAACCCGGCGCCGTGCTCACCGGCTACGTGGTGGCCGTGCCCGGCACCGACCCGCAGAGCGCCGACCTGCGCCGGTACCTGGAGGGCTCGCTGCCCCGGCACATGGTGCCGCAGGCCTTCGTCCGGCTCGACCGGCTGCCGCTGAACGCCAACGGCAAGGTCGACCGCCGGGCGCTGCCCGCGGCCGCCGCCGACGACCGCCCCGCCACCACCAGGACCGCCCCCCGCACCCCCGCCGAGCAGGCGCTCGCCGGGCTCTGGGCCGAGGTCTTCCGGGTGCCCGAGGTCGGCGTCGACGACAACTTCTTCGACCTCGGCGGCGACTCGATCCTGAGCATCCAGGTCGTCTCCCGGGCACGCCAGCTGGGCCTGCGCCTCAGCTCGCAGGACATCTTCAGCCACCAGACCATCGCCGGGATCGCCGCGGCGATCACCACCCACGAACCCGAGGAGCCGGCCGGCGTGAACACCGAACCCGTCACCGGAAGGGCGCCGCTGACCCCGATCCAGCGGGCCTTCTTCCAGCACCACACCGAGGCCCCGCAGCACAGCACCATGTCCGTGCTGGCCGAGCTGCGGGAGCTCCCCGACGAGGCGCACCTGCGCACCGCGCTGGACGCGCTGCTCACCCACCACGACGCGCTGCGCACCCGGTTCCGCACCGTCTACGGCCGCTGGCAGCAGGAGATCGCCGCCCCCGGCGACGCCTGGCCGCTGGAGCGGCTGGACCTCGCCCTGGAGGCCGACCCGGAGGGCGCGCTGCTGGCCGCCGCCACCGCCGCCCAGGCCGGCTTCGACCTGGCCGAGGGCCCGCTGGTGAAGGCCGTGCTCGCCGACCTCGGCGGCACCGCCGGCGCCCGGCTCTTCCTGACCGCCCACCACCTGGTCGTCGACGCGGTCTCCTGGCAGATCCTGCTGGGCGACCTGGAGACCGCCTACCGGCAGGCCGCCGCGGGGCGCCCGGTCGACCTCGGCCCGCGCGGCACCTCCTTCCCGGACTGGTCCCGGCGGCTGTCCGAGCACACCGCGGTCGGCGGCTTCGACGAGGAGCTCGACCACTGGTTCGCGGCCGGCCGCGCGGCCGCCGCGCCGCTGCCCGCCGACGCCGACGGCACCCCGACCGTGGCCACCGCGGCCGCCGTCCGGGCCGCCCTCGACGCCGGGACCACCGACGCGCTGCTGCGCGAGGTCCCGGCCGTCTACCGCACCCAGGTCAACGACGTGCTGCTGACCGCGCTCGCCCGGGTCCTCGCCGACTGGACCGGCGGCTCCGCCGTCCTCGTCGACCTGGAGGGCCACGGCCGCGAGGAGATCTTCGACGACGTCGACCTGAGCCGCACCACCGGCTGGTTCACCAGCTCCTTCCCGGTCGCCCTGGACACCGACGCCGGCGCCGACTGGGGCGCCCGCCTGCGGTCCGTCAAGGAGCAGCTGCGCAGCCTCCCGCAGCGCGGCATCGGCTACGGCGCGCTGCGCCACCTCAGCCCCGCCGGCGCGCCCGGCGAGCTGCTCGCCGAGGGGGCCCGCGCCCAGGTCGGCTTCAACTACCTCGGCCGGGTCGTCGACGGCCACGACGGCGCCCTGCTGCGGGACGTGCGGCTCGGCTACGGCGACGAGCAGTCGCCCGCGGAGCTGCTGGAGTACCCGCTCGACATCGTCGCGTACGTGCGCGACGGCGAGCTGGGCTTCGAGCTGTTCCACTCCACCGCCACCCACACCACGGAGACCGTCCAGCGGGTCGCCGACCAGCTGGTGGCGGCCCTGCGCGGGATCGTCGCGCACTGCCGGGAGGCCGGTGCCACCGCCTCCGGCGCGACCCCCTCGGACTTCCCGCTCGCCCGGGTCGACCAGCCGCTGCTGGACGAGCTCGGCCGCGCCGGCCGGATCGCCGACCTCTACCCGGCCACGCCGATGCAGCACGGCCTGCTGTTCCACAGCCTCACCGAGGAGGGCGAGGGCGTCTACCTCGGCCAGCTGTCCTTCCTGCTGGAGGGCGGCGTGGACCCGGACGCCTTCGCCGAGGCCTGGCAGCGCCTCGCCGACCGCACCCCGATGCTGCGCACCGCCTTCGCCCGGGTGGACACCGACCAGCCGCTGCAGGTCGTCCGGGAGAAGGTCACCGTGCCCGTCGAGCGGCTGGACTGGCGGGACCTGCCCGCCGCCGAGCGCGAGGAGCGGCTCGCCCGCCACCTCGCCGAAGACCGCACCCGCGGCATCGACCTGGCCGCCGCGCCGCTGATGCGGCTGGCCCTGATCGACGAGCCGGACGGCGCCCTGCGGGTCGTCTGGACCTCGCACCACCTGCTGCTGGACGGCTGGAGCAGCGCCGAGCTGGTCTCCGAGGTGGTCGACGACTACCTGCGGCTGACCGGCCACGACCGGCCCGCCCCGGCCGCCCGCCGCCCGTTCCGCGACTACGTCGCCTGGCTCGGCGAGCAGGACCTCGGCGACGCCGAACGCTACTGGCGCGGGCTGCTGGACGGCTTCACCGCCCCGACCGCGCTGCCGACCGACCGCACCGGCGAGGAGGCGGCCCGCCAGGGCAGCGAGGCGACCAGCGTCTTCCAGCTGGACCGGGCCACCACCGAGCGCCTCGCCGAGGTCGCCCGGCGCCACCGCCTCACCACCAACACGCTCGCCCAGGGCGCCTGGGCCCTGCTGCTCTCGCGCTACTCGGGCGAACGGGAGGTCTGCTTCGGCTCGGCCGTCTCCGGCCGCCCCGCGGACCTGCCCGACGTCGAGTCGATGATCGGCCTGTTCATCAACAACCTGCCGGTGCGGGTGGAGGTCAGGCCCGAGCAGCCCGTCCTCGACTGGCTGGGCGACCTCCAGCGCGGTCAGGTCCAGGCCCGCAGCCACGAGTACGTGTCGCTGGCGCAGATCCGCGGCTGGACCGGACTGCCCGCCGGCGTCGACCTGTTCGACAGCTACGTGGTCGTCGAGAACTACCCCTTCGACGGCGAGATGGGCTCCGACCAGGGCATCGGCATCCGTGACGTGCGCTCGCAGGAGCCCACCAGCTACGCGATGGTGCTGGCGGTCTTCGCGGGCGAGCGGCTCTCCTTCCGGCTCGCCTACGACCCGGGGCTCTTCGACGCGGACACCGCCGACCGGGTCACCGGAGACCTGCGGGCCCTGCTGGAGGACCTCGCGGCCGAGCCCGGGCGCACCCTGGCCGAGCTGCCCGCGCTCGCCCCCGCCCACCGGGAGCTGCTGGTCACCGGGTACAACGCCACCGAGACCGCGCTGACCGACGACGCCCTGGTGCCCGGGCGGTTCGCCCGCCGGGCCGCGCAGACCCCGCAGGCCGTCGCGCTGGTCCACGACGGCGAGCGGCTCACCTTCGCCGAGCTGGACGAGCGGGCCAACCGGCTCGCCCACCACCTCGCCGACCGGGGCGTCGGCCCCGAGGTGCCGGTCGCGGTCTGCCTGCGGCGCGGGACCGGCCTGATCACCGCACTGCTCGCGGTGCTCAAGGCGGGCGGCGTGTACACCCCGCTGGACCCGGCCGCCCCGGCCGAGCGGCTGCGGCTGCTGGTCGAGGACGTCCGCCCCCGGGTGGTGATCGCAGACGAGGCGACCGGCGCCCTGCTGACGCTGCCCGCGGACGTCGACCTGCTCGCCCCGGACCGGGAGCGGGACGCGATCGCCGCCCGGCCGGCCACCGCGCCCGAGGTGGCGCTCGCCCCCGAGCACGCCGCCTACGTCATCCACACCTCCGGCTCCACCGGCCGGCCCAAGGGCGTGCTGATCGAGCACGGCAGCCTGGCGAACCTGTTCGACAGCCACCTGCGGACGGTCTTCGAGCCGCTGCGCGAGGCCTGCGGCGGCCGGCAGGTCCGGGTCGCCCACCTGGCGCCCGCCTCCTTCGACGCCTCGTGGAACCCGGTCCTGTGGATGGTCGCCGGGCACGAGCTGCACCTGGTCGACGACGAGGTCCGGCGCGACGCGCACGCCCTGGTCGCGTACCGCGCCGAGCAGCGGATCGACTTCCTGCAGACCACCCCGTCCTGGTTCCGCCAGCTGGACGACGCCGGACTGCTCGACGACGGCGCCCACCCGCTGCGCGGCGCCGCGCTCGGCGGCGAGGCGATCGGCCAGGCCCAGTGGGACCGGCTGCGGGCCCGCACCGGCCTGCTCGCCTACAACTTCTACGGGCCCACCGAGGCCACCGTGGACGCGCTGGTCTGCCGGATCGCCGACAGCCCCCGGCCGGTCCTCGGCCTGCCGGTCCAGAACGTCCGGGCCTACGTCCTCGACCCCGAGCGCAACCTCGCCCCGGTCGGCGCGCCCGGCGAGCTGTACCTGGCCGGCGACGGCCTGGCCCGCGGCTACCTGGGCCGGCCCGACCTGACCGAACGGGCCTTCCTGGCCGCCCCGTTCGACCCGAAGGAGCGGCTGTACCGCACCGGGGACCGGGTCCGCCGGCTCTCCGACGGCCGGCTGGAGTTCCTCGGCCGGCTCGACGACCAGGTCAAGCTGCGCGGCTACCGGATCGAGCCGGGCGAGATCACCGCGGCCCTGGACGAGCACCCGGGCGTCGCCGAGTCGGTGGTCCTGGTCCGCGGCGAGGCCGAGCACGCCCGCCTGGTCGCCTACCTGCGCCCCGCCGCGGGCGGCCTGCCCGGCGGCGCCGAACTGGCCGGCTACCTCGCGGAGCGGCTCCCCGCCCACCTGGTGCCGGCCGCCTACACCGAGGTGGCGGAGTTCCCGCTCACCCGGCACGGCAAGATCGACCGGGCCGCGCTGCCCGACCCGGAGGAGACGGCCGTCGAGGCCGCCGAGGAGTGGGTGGAGCCGCGCGACGGGACGGAACGGCTGATCGCCGGGATCTGGGCCGAGACCCTGCACGTCGAGCGGGTCGGCGCGCACGACAGCTTCTTCGCCCTCGGCGGGCAGTCCCTGACCAGTGTCCAGGCGATCACCAGGATCAAGCAGACCTTCGGTGTCCGGATCGCGTTCCGCAGCCTCCTCGAGAACCCCACCGTGGCCGCGGTCGCCCGGCTGGTCGAGGACGCGCTGCTGGAGGAACTCGAGCGAGAGGCCGCGCGCCAGTCGGCGCCCGCGGCGGAGTGAGGGACGACGACCATGAGTGAAGTCCGGACGACCACGTCCCGGGAGGACCGCATCGCGGCCCTGCCCGAACACCTCAGGGCCCTGCTGCGGGACCGGCTGGCGGGCGCCGAGGCGCCCGCCCCGGAGGCGGCCGCGCCCACCGCGCTGCGCACCGTCGAGCGCGGCCGCCCGCTGCCGATGTCCTTCGCCCAGCAGCGGATGTGGTTCCTCTACGAGTTCGACCCGCTGGCGGTCGGTTACAACTCCTCGTTCGCGCTGCGGCTGCGGGGCGAGCTCGACCACGCCGCGCTGCGCCGTGCGCTGGCCGCGGTCGTCGACCGGCACGAGGCGCTGCGCACCACCTACGACCAGGTGGACGGCGTCCCCGTGCAGGTCCCGCACCCGTCGGTGGACATCCCGCTGCCGGTCGTGGAGGCCGTCGGCGGGAGCGCCGAGGACCGCGAGGAGGAGCTGCTGCGGCTGGTCCGCGAGGAGGCGGTGCGGCCCTTCGACCTGCGCACCGGCCCGGTGCTGCGGACCCTGCTGGTGCGGCTCTCCGAGCGCGAGCACGTCCTCGTGCTGAGCATCCACCACATCGCCCACGACGGCTGGTCGCTGTCGATCGTCACCCGGGAGCTCGGCCAGTACTACGCGGCCGCGCTCCAGGGCCGCGAGCCGGACCTCCCGGCGCCCGGGCCGCAGTACGCGGACTACTCGGTGTGGCAGCGCGAGCGGCTCTCCGACGGGCGGCTCGACGAGCAGGTCGACTACTGGCGCGAGCAGCTCGCCGGCGTGCCGGTGCTGGAGCTGCCGACCGACCGGCAGCGCCCCGCGGTGCCCACCGGCGCCGGCGCCTTCCACGAGTTCACCGTCCCGGCCCGGACGCTCGCCGGGCTGCGCGAGCTCACCGAGGCCTCCGCGGCGACGCTCTTCATGACGCTCACCGCCGCCACCCAGCTGCTGCTGGCCCGGCTCTCCCGGCAGGAGGACGTCGCCGTCGGAACGCCGGTGGCCGGGCGCGACGAGCCCGAGCTGGCGGACCTGGTCGGGCTCTTCCTGAACACCCTGGTGCTCCGCGCCCGGCCCGAACCCGACCTGAGCTTCCGGGAGTTCCTGGGCCGGGTCCGGGACACCGTGCTGGCCGGCTTCGACCACGCCGAGGTCCCGTTCGAGCGGGTGGTGGACGCCGTCCAGCCCGAGCGCGACCCCAGCCGGATGCCGCTCGCCCAGGTGCTCGTCGTCCTGCAGAACGCCCCCGAGGCGCGGCTCGACCTGCCCGGGCTGACCATGGAGCAGCTCGCCCTGCCGCAGGCCAGCACCGGCTTCGACCTGGTGGTGGCCTTCGAGGAGCGGCCCGACGGCAGCCTCTGGTCGGCCCTGGAGTACAGCACCGACCTGTACGACGAGGCGACGGTGCGCCGGTTCGCCGGCCACCTCACCACCCTGCTCGGCTCGATCGCGGCCGACCCCGACCGGGCGATCGGCGCGCTCGACCTGCTGAGCCCGAAGGAGCACCACCGGCTCACCGTGGACTGGGCCCGCAACCCGGTGGCGTTCCCGGAGCAGGAGCCGGTGCACCTGCTGGTCGCCAGGCGGGCCGCCGAGCGGCCCGACGACCTCGCGGTGGTGCGCGGCGAGGAACGCCTCAGCTACGCCGAACTCGACCGGATGGCCGGGCTGCTGGCCGGGGTGCTGCGCGAGCGCGGCACCCGCCCCGGCGACGTGGTCGGCATCTGCTGCGAGCGCGGGCCCGCGCAGGTGGCCGCCACCCTCGCGGTGCTCCGGGCCGGGGCGGCCTTCCTGCCGCTCAACCCGCGCTTCCCGGCCGCCCGCCGGGAGCTGATGCTGGGGGAGACCGGCGCCCGGTTCGTCCTCACCCAGCGCTCGCTGGCCGCCGCGCCGGGCGAGTCCGCCGCCGAACCGCTGGTCCTGGAGGACCTGCGGCCGCTGCTGGAGGCGCACACCGGGGAGGTGCCCGAGGGCCTGGCGGTGGAGCCGGACGCGCTCGCCTACGTCGTCTACACCTCCGGCTCCACCGGCACGCCCAAGGGCGTGCTGCTGGGCCACGGCGGCCTGACCAACATGATCAACGCCTCCCGGCTGATCGTCGGCACCGGCCCCGCCCACACCGTCTGCCAGCTCTCCTCGCCGAGCTTCGACGGCGCGGTCTGGGAGACCTTCCTCGCCCTGGTGTCCGGTGCGGCGCTCGCCGTCCCGGCGAACGAGTCCGAGGCGCTCGGCACCGAGCAGCTGCGCGCCATGGCGGCGGGCCGGCCCACCGTGCTCGGACTGCCGCCGGCGGCGCTCGCCGCCGTCGACCCGCAGGCGCTGCCGGCCGGCTCGGTGGTGCTCGCGGTCGGCGACCGCTGCCCCGTCGGCCTGGCCCGCAGGTGGTCGCGGGTGCACCGGTTCATCAACGGCTACGGCCCGACCGAGAACACCGTCGGCGCCACCATGTTCGAGGTCGGCGCCGAGGAGGGCGGCGACCGGCTGTCCATCGGGCGGCCGCTGCCCAACACCGAGGTGTACCTGCTGGACGGGCAGGGCAACCCGGTGCCGCCCACCGTCACCGGTGAGATCCACCTCGGCGGCCGCGGCGTCGCCCAGGGCTACCTGGGCCGCCCCGAGCTGACCCGCCGGAGGTTCGTCCCGCACCCCTTCGACGAGGACCCGAAGGCCCGGCTCTACCGCACCGGCGACCTCGCCGCCTGGCTGCCGGACGGGCGGATCGACTTCCGCGGCCGCGCCGACGACCAGGTCAAGATCCGCGGCTTCCGGGTCGAACCCGGCGAGATCGAGGCCGCCATGCAGCGCCACCCGGCCGTCGCCGAGGCCGCCGTGGTGGTCCGCGAGAGCGACCGCGGCAAGCAGCTCGTCGGCTACCTGGTCGCCGCGGACCGCCACGAGCCGGGCGGGGCCGTCCGCGAGCTCCGCGAGGCCCTCACCGAGGAGCTGCCCGCCTTCATGGTGCCGGCCGCGCTCGTCCCGCTGGACGCGCTGCCGCTCACCGTCAACGGCAAGGTCGACCGGGACGCCCTCCCGGACGCCCGGGAGGCGCTGGCCCGGGCCGTCACCCCGCCCGACGGCCCGGTGGAGACCGCGCTGGCCGAGGTGTTCCGTTCGGTGCTGGGCGTCCAGGAGGTCGGCGCGGAGGACGACTTCTTCCTGCTCGGCGGGGACTCCATCCTCTCCACCCAGGTGGTCGCCCGGGCCCGCGAGGCGGGCCTGCACTTCACCGCCCGGGACCTCTTCCAGCACAAGACCGTGGCCGCACTGGCCAGGGTGGCCGGCACGGGGGAGGACGAGCCGGAGGAGGCGGACCCGTACCGCACCGGCCCCGTCCCGCTGACCGCCGTCCAGCAGTGGTTCTTCGACCACCACACCGTCAACCCGGACCACTTCAACCAGTCCGTGCTGTTCGAGCTGGTCCCGGGCGCCGACCTCGCGGCGGTGCGCGCGGCCCTGGCCGGGCTGGTCGACCGGCACGACGTGCTGCGCGCCCGCTACACCCGCGACGACGCGGGGCGGTGGTCCCAGGAGGTCGCCGAGGTCGCCGAGGAGTCCGACGGCCACTGGGGGTTCGAACCGCTCGACCTCGCCGGCGCGGACGACGCCACGGTGCGGGAGCGGACCGCCGAGGCCTTCGGGCGGGCCCAGCGCGGCCTGCGGCTGGCCGACGGCCCGCTGCTGCGCGCCGTCCTCGCCGACCTCGGACCGGACCGCCCGGCCCGGCTCTTCCTCACCGCGCACCACCTGGTGGTGGACGGCGTCTCCTGGCGCATCCTGCTGGACGACCTGCGCGCCGGCTACGCCGAGCTGGCGGCCGGCCGGCCGCTGCGCCCCGCCCCGCGCTCCACCTCCTTCGGGCAGTGGTCGCGCCGGCTGCGCGAGCACGCCCTGGCCGGCGGCTTCGACGACGAGCTGGCGCACTGGCGGGCCCTGCCCGCGCCCGCCGGCGAGCCGGCCGCGGCCGGCCGCTTCGGTGACCGGCGCACCGTGCGGCGCACCCTGGGCGAGGAGGAGACCGAGGCGCTGCTGCGCCGGGTGCCCGGGGTGCTGCGCGCCCAGGTGCACGAGGTGCTGCTGACCGCACTGGCCCGGGCGCTCGCCGTCCGCGGGTACGCCGAGGAGGGCGGCACCGTGGTCGACCTGGAGGGCCACGGCCGCGAGGAGATCCTGGACGGGGTCGACCTGTCCCGCACCGTCGGCTGGTTCACCACCATCTACCCGGTGCTGCTGGACGCGCCCGCGGACCTCGCACCGGCCGCCGCGGTCCGGGTCGTCAAGCGCCGGCTGCGGGCCGTCCCGCGCCGCGGCCTCGGCCACGGCGTCCTCGGGCTGGTGGCCGCCGGCGGCCGCGAGGACCTGCGGGTCCCCGCGTCGCGGGCGCGGATCGGCTTCAACTACCTCGGCCAGTGGGACAACCAGCTGCCCGAGGGGGACCGCCTGGTGCTGCGCCACCTGGACCACGGCGGCGGCGACCACGAGCCGGACGAGACCCGCACCTACGAGCTGGACGTCGCGGCCGCCGTGGAGGGCGGCCGGATGGAGCTGTCCTGCGTGCACGCGGGCGGCCGGTTCGACGACGCCTCGGTGACCGCCCTGCTCGGGGCGATGCACGAGGCGCTCGCCGAGATCGTCCGGGCCTGCGGATGACCGGCCGCCGCGGCACCGGCCGCGCCGCCGCCCACCGCCGCACCCGTCGACCCGGGGAGGGGAACCGGTGAACGACCAACCCTGGCTGGTGGTCCCCCGGCCGCGCCCGGAGGCCACCCGGCGGCTGGTCTGCCTGCCGCACGCCGGCGGCAGCGCCGGGTTCTACCGGCCGTGGGCCAACCACCTGTCGGCCACCGTCGAGCTCCAGCTCGTCCAGTACCCGGGGCGCGAGGAGCGGGTCGAGGACCCGTTCGTCGACGACGCGGCCACCCTGGTGGAGCAGTTGACGCGGGCCCTGCTGGAGACCGACCGCCCGGGCGTAGAGACGGTGGTCTTCGGGCACAGCATGGGCGCGCTGCTCGCCTACGAGACGGTGCTCTCGCTGCAGGCCCACGGGCTGCCGGTGGCCCGGCTGGTGCTCTCCGGCTACCCGCCGCCGCAGACGGCGGGCGGGCCGGCGGCCCCGGTCGGCCCGAGGAGCGACGAGGACCTGCTGCGGACGGTGGCCGGCCACGGCGGCACCCAGATGTCGATCTTCGACGACCCGGACATCCGGGAGATGGTGCTGCCGATCCTGCGCAACGACTACCTCCTGATCGACTCCTACCGCTCGGCCGGGCCCCGCCCGGTCGAGTGCGGGATCGTGGTCCTCACCGGGGACTCCGACGTCACCGTGACCCCGGAACGGGCCCGCGGCTGGGAGGCGCTGGCCGGCAAGGAGTTCGCCTGCCACGTGCTGCCCGGCGGGCACTTCTACCTGACCGCGCAACGGGCCCGGGTCATCTCCCTGCTGCACGACCACCTGCTGGACCGCGGCTGAGCCGGCCGCGACCCGCCCCCGCCGAATTCCGCGCGTTCCGCGGGATCCGGCGAGTTCGCCGACGGATGGCACCCGGCACTATCGGGTCGCCATCCGTTCGGCATGCCCGGAATACCCCCGCGAAGGCCGGGGCGCGCTGGAGTGCGTGTTTCCGCTGAGGCTTAAAAGCCTGTTTCCGGCGGCTCCGCTGCCGGAGGATTTCGAGCCATGGGACAGCCCGGGGCTCCGGGTTGAACGACCGGCTGAGAGGGTCAGGAATGCTTGGCAACGTCGTCATCGTCGGCGGTGGGACATCCGGTTGGATGACCGCCTCGTACCTGCGCGCCGCATTCGGCGATCGGATTTCCGTCACGCTGGTGGAATCCAAGCGAATCAAGACCATCGGGGTCGGTGAGGCGACCTTCAGTACCGTCCGGCATTTCTTCAACTACCTGGGCCTGCCCGAGCACGTGTGGATGCCCAAGTGCAATGCCACCTACAAGCTCGGCATCCGATTCGAGAACTGGCGGCGCAAGGGCCACTACTTCTACCACCCCTTCGAGCGCCTCCGGGTCGTCGACGGCCTGCCGCTCACCGACTGGTGGCTGAACAGCCGCTCCGGCGACCGCTTCGACCAGGACGTGTTCCTGATGGCCGCGATCTGCGACGCCGAGCGGTCCCCGCGCCACCTGGACGGCACCCTCTTCGAGCAGGAGTTCAAGGAGGGCGCCGACACGGCCGACCGCAACACGCTCACCGAGCAGGACACCCAGTTCCCGTACGCCTACCAGTTCGACGCCTCGCTGCTCGCCGACTACCTCTCCGAGTACGCCACCGAGCGCGGCGCCCGGCACATCGAGGACGACGTCGTCGAGGTCGTCCAGGACGAGCGCGGCTGGATCAGCGGCGTGCGCACCAAGGAGCACGGCCTGCTCGAGGGCGACCTGTTCATCGACTGCACCGGCTTCCGCGGCCTGCTGATCAACCAGACCCTCGAGGAGCCCTTCGACTCCTTCCAGGACACCCTGCCCAACAACCGCGCGGTGGCGCTGCGCGTCCCGGTCGACATGGAGAAGCGGGGCCTGCGCCCCTGCACCACCGCGACCGCCTCGGACGCCGGCTGGATCTGGACCATCCCGCTGTTCGGCCGCATCGGCACCGGCTACGTCTACTCCGACGAGTACACGACGCCCGAGGAGGCCGAGGCCACCCTGCGCGCCCACGTCGGCCCGGACGCGGAGGCCCTGGAGGCCAACCACATCCGGATGCGGATCGGCCGCACCCGCAACGCCTGGGTCAACAACTGCGTCGCCATCGGCCTGTCCAGCGGCTTCGTCGAGCCCCTCGAGTCGACCGGCATCTTCTTCATCCAGCAGGGCATCGAGGAGCTGGTCAAGCACTTCCCGGACGCCGACTGGAACCCGGCGCTGCGCCGCTCCTACAACCGCACGGTGGGCAACACCATCGACGGCGTGCGGGAGTTCCTCGTCCTGCACTACAAGGCCGCGGCCCGCGCCGACAACGCCTACTGGCGGGACGCCAAGACCCGCGTGATGCCCGACGGCCTGGCCGAGCGGATCGAACTGTGGCAGGCCAAGCCGCCGACGGAGAACACCATCTACCCGCACTACCACGGGTTCGAGTCCTACTCGTACCTGGCGATGCTGCTCGGCCTCGGCGGCGTGGAGCTCAAGGCCCCGCCGTCCGTCGCCCTGCAGGACTCCACCCGGGCGGAGAAGGAGTTCCAGCTCCTGCGCGACCAGTCCGCCGAGCTCGTGAAGCGCCTGCCCAGCCAGTACGAGTACCTCGCCCAGATGCACTGACCCGCCGGAGCCCCGAGGAAGGAGGCACCATGGACAGTCTTCCGTACGTACCGGCCGCGGTGACGCTCGCTCTGCTCGTCCCCGCGGCACTGCTCGGACGCCGGCTGGCCAAGCTGTTGCGGCAGCCTGAGATCGTCGGCGAGATCATGGCCTGCCTCCTGCTCGGCGCGCTGCTGGCGAGTCAGTGGGACTGGAAGCCGGCCGGCATGGACGGCGGCGCCGTCCTGGAGAAGGCGGGCCACCTCGGCCTCGCGCTCTTCCTGGTCGGCGCCGTCCACGAGATCAGGGCCGGCGGCAGCCGGCTCGGCGGCCGGACCATCGCGCTGACCGCCGCCGGCTCCCTGCTGCTGCCGCTGGGCTGCGGCGTGGCGTTCGCCGCCTGGGTGCTGGCCGACGGCTCGCCGGCCCTGCGCGGCGACGCCCCGGCCGGGGTCCTGGTCCTGATGCTGGCGATCGCCCTCGCCGTCACCGCCGTCCCGGTGCTCGCCGGCATCCTGGACGACCGCGGCATGCTGAACACCGCGATCGGCCGGCTCTGCATGGCGGTCGCGGTCTCCATCGACGCCGTCACCTGGTCGATGCTGGCGATCGCGGTCGGCCTGGCGCACGGCGGCGGGAGGATCACCCCGTACGCGGTGTTCGCCGTCGGCCTGCTGGTCGCCTGGGCGATCCGGCGGGCGGGCGCCGCACCGGTGCCCCGGGCCTGGGCCGAGCGGGTCCCGGTCGCGGTGCCGATCGGGCTGACCGCCGCCGCGGCCGTCGCCGCCGCGCTGACCACCTCGCGGCTGGGCCTGACCGACGTGCTCGGCGCCGTGCTGGTCGCCCTCGCCCTGCCGGGCGACGACGGCGCCGGCCCGTGGACCAGGGCCGCGCACACCGTCGGCGGCTGGGGGCGGCTCGCGCTGCCGCTGCTGTTCACGGTGACCGGCATGGGCCTCGCCTCGGCGCCGCTCAGCGTCTTCTCCTGGCAGGCCGTCCTGCTCTCGGTGGTGCTCGCGATCCTCGGCAAGCTGGTCGGCAGCTACGCCGGTGCGCGGGCGGCCGGCCGGCCCCCGGTCGAGTGCATGAAGATCGCGGTGTTCCTCAACGCCCGCGGCCTGACCGAACTCGCCGTCCTGCAGGCCGGCTACCAGGCCGGGATCCTCACCCCCGCGCTGTTCCTCGCGCTCGTGGTGATGGCCCTGTTCACGACGGCGCTCAGCGGCCCGCTGCTGTGGGCCATCGACCGGTTCACGGCGCCCGAGGCCGCCCCCCGGACCGCGGAGCCGGCCGTCCCCTACCCCGTCGAGCGGTGAGCCACGTGGAACTCGTCACCTCAACCCCCTCCGACTTCCGGACCTTCATGTCCGGCTTCCCGAGCGGCGTCTCCGTCGTCACCTCGCTGGACGACGCCTCGCGCCCGTGGGGCATGACCTGCTCCGCGCTGTGCAGCGTCACCGTCGACCCGCCCACGCTGCTGGTCGGCATGCGGGCCGAGAGCCCGACCCTGCGGGCCGTGCTGCGCAGCGGCGCCTTCGCGGTGAACCTGCTGCACGCCGACGGCCGCGGCACCGCCGAACTGTTCGCCTCCGGCGACCCGGACCGCTTCGACGCCACCCCCTGGCGGCTGCCGCCCGGCGCGGGCGGACCCCACCTGGTGCGCGACGCCCACGCGGTGGCCGACTGCCGGGTCAGCCAGCTGGTGCCCGTGGGCGGCCAGCGGATGGTCTTCGGCGAGGTCGTCCGGATCACCGAACTCAGCGACGCGCCGCCGCCGCTGCTCTACGGGAGGCGACAGTTCAGCACCTGGACCGCCTGACCAGAGGGTTCCCACCCGACCCCCGAGAACACCGTTGTGGAGGAGAGATGACAGCTCAACCCACTGACGCGGACACCCCCCGGCGCGCACCCGCCCGCGACCAGGGCATCCAGCGCCACAGCGCGATGCCGGTCCGGAAGTACCGGCCCTACGAGGCGGTCGGCCTGCCCGACCGGACCTGGCCGGGACGCCGCGCGGAGCGCGCCCCGCTGTGGTGCAGCGTCGACCTGCGGGACGGCAACCAGGCCCTGACCGACCCCATGGACACCACCCGCAAGCGGCGGATGTTCGACCTGCTGGTCGGGATGGGGTTCAAGGAGATCGAGGTCGGCTTCCCCACCTCCTCCCAGGACGACCACGCCTTCCTGCGCCACCTCGTGGACACCGACGCCATCCCGGAGGACGTCGTCGTCCAGGTGATGACGCCGATCCGCGGCGACTTCATCGAACGCACCGTCAAGGCCCTGGAGGGCGTCCCCCGCGCCGTCCTGCAGATCTTCAACCCCACCTCGGAGGCCCAGCGCCGGCTGGTCTTCCGCAAGGACCGCGCGCAGATCACCGCGATGGCCCTGGACGGCGCCGAACAGGCCCTCAAACTCCAGGACTCCATCCCCGGCACCGAGATCTACCTGCAGTACGCGCCCGAGTCCTACACCCAGACCGAGCCCGACTACGCGCTCGAACTCTGCAACGCCGTCCTCGACTTCTGGGCCCCGCGGGCCGCGCACACGCTGCGGATCAACCTGCCCTCCACCGTCGAGGTCTTCCCGCCGCAGGAGTTCGCCGACCGGATCGAGTACACCCACCGCAACCTGCTCCACCGCGAGCGCACCATCCTCTCCGTGCACCCCCACAACGACCGCGGCAGCGGCGTGTCCGCCGCCGAACTCGCCGTGCTGGCCGGGGCCGACCGGGTCGAGGGCACCCTGTTCGGCAACGGCGAGCGCTCCGGCAACGTCTGCCTGGTCACCCTGGCCATGAACCTGTTCTCGCAGGGCGTCGACCCGATGCTCGACCTGCGCGACATCGACGGCGTCCGCCGGATCGTCGAGAGCTGCAACCAGATGCCCGTCCACGCCCGCCACCCGTGGGCCGGCGACTTCGTCTACACCTCCTTCGCCGGCTCCCACCAGGACGCCATCGCCAAGGGCCTGCGCGCCCGCGAGGAGTCCGGCCAGGACACCTGGGACGTGCCCTACCTGCCGATCGACCCGCGCGACATCGGCCGCGACTACCAGGCGCTGATCCGGATCAACACCCAGTCCGGCAAGGGCGGCATCGCCCACCTGCTGCGCACCGAGTACGGCATCGAACTGCCGCGCCGCCTCCAGATCGACTTCGCCTCCGAGATGCAGGCGGTCTGCGAGGAGATCGGCGGCGAGATCACCGGCGACCAGCTGTGGAGCCACTTCGTCGAGCGGTACGTGGCGCTCGGCACCGAGGCGGTGCCCGGCCTGCCCCGGCCCGAGCCGCTGGCGGCGGAGCCCGGCGGCGCCCGCTGGACGGAGGCGGCCGCCGCGGCCGTCGCCGGGTACGGGCTGGACGCCGTCGTCCAGGGGCTCACCGTGGACCGGGCCGGCGCACCGCTGAACGCCGTCACCGCCGCCTTCGAGATCGTCGTGGACTCCCGCTCCCACTGGGGGGTCGGCATCGCCGACGAGGAGGGCGAGGCCGTCGGCCGGGCCGTCCGCGCCGCCGCCCTGCGGGCGCTGCTGGACACCGAGCCGGCCGGCGTGTCCGGAGCCCGCTAGCGAGGCCGCCGAGGGCGGGGGAGGGAGGGGGCGCAGATGCCCTGGAACACCTTGATCGACGTGGCGCGGGAGGACGTGCTCCCGCTCACC
Organism: Kitasatospora sp. NPDC004745; assembly: GCF_042873275.1. Taxonomy (NCBI): domain Bacteria; kingdom Bacillati; phylum Actinomycetota; class Actinomycetes; order Kitasatosporales; family Streptomycetaceae; genus Kitasatospora; species Kitasatospora sp. NPDC004745. The sequence continues at coordinate 47,120 of NZ_JBIALK010000001.1, forward strand.
GCCCAGATCCGGGACGGCATCAAGCGGGAGATCGCCGAGGGGGCGCTGCACCCCGGCACCCGGCTGCCGTCGAGCCGTCAGCTCGCCGAGGACCTGCGGGTGTCCCGCAGCGTCGTCGTCGAGGCCTACGGGCAGCTGGTGGCCGGCGGCTACCTGGAGGCCACCCGGGGCTCGGGCACCCGGGTCGCCGCCCACCTGGACCGCGGCACCCGGCCGCCGACCCTGCTGAGCGACGCCCGCCCCGCCCCGGTGGTCCGCTGGGACCTGCGGGCCGGCGGCGCCGACGCCTCCGCCTTCCCGCAGCGCGAGTGGCTCGCCGCCTACCAGCGGGCGGCGCGCCGGCTCGGCCCGCGCGACCTCGGCTACCCGCCGGTGTCCGGCGTCCCGGCGCTGCGCGCCGAACTCGCCCGCTACCTCGGGCGGGCCCGCGGCGTGCACACCACCCCGGAGCACGTGATGGTGGTCTCCGGGTTCGCCCAGACGCTCGGCCTGGTCTGCGCCACGCTGCCGCGCACCGGCCTGGCCGCCCTCGCGGTCGAGGACCCGTGCCACCCGCAGCAGCGCCAGTTCATCGTCGAGTCGGGCCTGGACTGCCCCTCCGTCCCGGTCGACGAGCACGGCATCGACGTGGCCGCCCTGGCCCGCACCGGCGCCCGGGCCGTCCTGGTCACCCCCGCCCACCAGTTCCCCACCGGTGCCGTGCTCAGCGCCGAGCGGCGGGCCGCGCTGGTGCGCTGGGCCGAGGACGTGGACGGCTGGATCATCGAGGACGACTACGACGGCGACCTCTGGCTGGACCACGGGCGCCGGCCCACCGCGCTGCAGCGGCTCGCCCCGACCCGGGTGCTCTACGCGGGCACCGCGAGCAAGTCGCTGGCCCCCGGGATGCGGCTGGGCTGGCTGGTCGCCCCGCCCCGGCTGCGCCGCCGGCTGGAGGAGGTCCGGGCCCAACGCGACCTGGGATGCGACGTGTTCACCCAGCACGCGTTCGCCGAGGTGCTCGACAGCGGAGAGCTCGACCGGCACCTGCGGCGCCAGCGGGAGCGGCTGCGGGCCCGCCGGGAGGTCTTCCACGAGGCCGTCCGGCGCCGGCTGCCCGGCGCCCGGATCACCGGAGCCTTCGCCGGCCTGCACGCCTACGTCCAGCTCCCGCCGCGGGTGGACGAGGCCGCGCTGGTCGCCCGGGCGCTGCGCCGCTCGGTCCTGGTGCGCGGCGCCCGCAGCTACCACCACCGCTCCTGGCAGGCCGGCCCCGCCCTGGTCGTGGGCTACGCCGGGGTGCCCCGCAGCGGGGTCGCCGAGGCGGTGCGGGAGCTGGGCGAGGCCTACGCGCAGGCGGCGGCCGACGGCTGCCTGCGCAGCGCGTAGGGCCCGCCCGGCTCCACGGGGACCGGGCACGACGGACGACGGAGAGTGAGGAGGACCCGATGGTGACGACGAGCCCGGGCGGCGCGCCCGCCCCGCTCGCGGTCCGCGCCGCGGCCTGGCACCTGCCGGAGCACCGGGTGCCGGTCGGCGAGCTGGCCGAACGCGAGGGCCTGGACCGCGAGCGCAGAACCGTCCTCGCCGGCCTCGGGATCGACACGGTGGCCGTCGACACGGGGCTCGGCGCCACCGCGATGGCCGAACGGGCCTGCCGCGGCGCGCTCGCCCGCGCCGGTGTCGCCGCGCAGGACCTGGGCGCCCTGGTCGTCGTCGAGTCCCGCGCGCCCGAGACGCTGATCAGCTCCGAGGTCACCAGGCTGCAGGCCCGGCTGGGCGCCGACCGGGCCCTCGCCTTCGGCGTCGGCGGCCTCGGCTGCGTCTCGCTCGGGCCGGCCCTGCTGGCCGCCCGGGGCCTGCTCGCCGCCGACCCGGACCTGCACCACGTGCTGGTCGCCCACGCCTCCACCCCGGCCACCCCCGGCCGCTACCGGCACCCCGTCACCGTCAACGGCGACGCCGGCCAGGCCCTGCTGCTCGCCCGAACCGGTCCGGTCCGGATCCTCGACCTCGTCCAGGAGACCAACGGGGCCCACTGGGACCTCTTCCGGGTCGACTACCGGGACCGCCCTTGGGAGCAGTGGCGGGAGGAGTGCCGCGACCTGCCCGGCTACTCCTTCCGGCTCGCCGTCGAGACCAGGAACCGGCTCGCCGCGCTCCTGGCGGGCCTGCTGAAGCGGCACGGCCTCGACCGCGCCGACATCGCCGGCTACGCCAGCCAGAACCTCTCCGCGGGCGGGCTGCGCTTCCTGGAGGAGTCGCTGGACGTCGAACTGCTGCCGGAGTGCCGGGAGAACCTGGCCCGCTACGGCCACCTCGGCCCGAACGACGTCCTCCTCAACCTCTGGACGGCGCTGGCGGACCGGAGGCTGGCCGAGGGCGACCGGGTCGTGCTGGTCAACGTCAGCCCGGTGGCGGCCTGGAACCTGCTGCTGGTGGAAATCGGACCCTGGGAGAGCACCGCGTGACCGACACCGCGATCGAGATACGGGAGTTCCTGACCGTCGCCCTGCGCCGGCCGGTGGAACCGGACGAGGACTACTTCGCCCTGGGCCTCGCGGACTCGCTGTTCGCCCTGGAGCTGGTGGTCTTCGTCGAGGAGCGGTTCGGGATCCGGATCGAGGTGGAGGACCTCGAACTGGACAACTTCCGCACCGCCGAACGGATCGCCGCGCTGGTCGCGGGCAAGCACGGCGGGCCCGCCGCGGGCGACGAGACGGGCGCCGGCCGTGCCGCCCGCGGCTAGCGGCGCCCGGGCGGCCGTCCCGGACGCACCGCGGCCCGCGGGCGCCCCGGGGCTCCCCGCGGCCGTCCCGGACGTCCCCGCGGCCGTCCCGGACGTCTCCGTGGTGGACGCCGCCGCCGACCTGGCCGCCGCGGTGCGCGAGGACGCCGGCCGCTGGGACGAGCGGGGCGCCCTGCCCGACGAGGCGGTCCGCGCGGTCGCCGCCGCCGGGCTGCTCGCACCCGACCTGCCGGCCCGCCACGGCGGAGCCGGCGCCACGCCCGTCCAGCTCGGCGAGGCGGTCGCGCACCTGGGCGGCGTCTGCGGCGCCCTGCGCGCGCTGCTCACCGTCCAGGGCATGACGGCGGCCGCCCTGCTGCGCTGGGGCAGCGCCGCCCAGCGCGAGCGCTGGCTGCCCGCCCTGGCCTCCGGCGAGCGGCTCGCCGGCTTCGCCGCCACCGAGCGGGAGGCGGGCAGCGCGCTCGCCGAGGTCGGCACCCGGATCGAGGACGACGGCGAGCAGCTGGTGGTCACCGGCGCCAAGCGGTGGGTGACCTTCGGGCAGAGCGCCGACCTCCTGCTGGTGCTCGGGCGCACCGCCGCCGGCCCGACCGCCGTCCTGGTGGAGGGCGACCGCGCCGGGATCGGCCGCGAGCCCGTCGCCGGCCAGCTCGGCCTGCGCGCCGCGCGGATCGCCCACCTCACCTTCGACCGGGTGCGGGTGCCGCGGGAGAACCTGGTGGCGCCGGCCGGGGCGGGCCTGACCCACACCGCGGCGGTGGCCCTGGACCACGGCCGCTTCACGGTGGCCTGGGGCTGCGTCGGCATGGCGGAGGCCTGCCTGGCGGACGCCGTCGAGCACGCCGTGCGGCGGGTCCAGGGTGGGGTCCCGCTGGCCGAGCACCAGCTGGTGCGCTCCCTGCTCGCCCGCTCGGCCGTCGACGCGGCGGCCGCCCGGGCCCTGGCCGAACGGGCCGCCCAGGCCCGGGCCGGCTCGCCGCTGGGCGCCGTCACCGAGACGGTGGCCGCCAAGTACGCGGCGGCCGGGGCGGCGAAGGCGGTCGCCGACCGGGCCGTGCAGGTGCTCGGCTCGGCGGGCTGCGAACCGGGGGGCCGGCCGGGCCGGTTCTACCGGGACGCCAAGGTGATGGAGATCATCGAGGGCAGTCCGCAGCTGGCCGAACTGCACCTCGCCGACCGGCTGTTGCGCCGGGCGGTGCGCCGATGAGCGCCCCGCGCGGGGCCACCGCGCCGGGCGGCGGGGCCGGGCCGGAGCGGCCGACCGTCAAGGTCCTGGTCTGGGACCTCGACGACACCCTGTGGGACGGCACCGTGTTGGAGGGCGACGACCCGGCGCCGTTCCCGGCCGCCACCGCCGCGCTGCGGGAGCTGGACGGGCGCGGCGTCCTGCACGCCGTCGCCAGCCGGAGCGACCGGGCCGCCGCCACCGCCCACCTGGAACGGCTCGGCCTGCACGAACTGTTCACCGTGCTGGAGGTCGGCTGGGGCCCGAAGTCCGGTGCCGTGCGGCGGATCGCCGAGGCGATCGGCATCGGCCTGGACACCGTCGCCTTCGTCGACAACGACCCGGTCGAGCGCGCCGAGGTGGCCGCCGCCCACCCGGAGGTGCGCTGCTACCCGGCCGAGCAGGTCGGGGCGCTGGCCGGACTGCCGGAGTTCCGGCCGCCGTTCGTCACCGCCGACGCCCGCGAGCGGCGGCTGCGCTACCGGGCCGAGGCCCGGCGCGCGCAGGCCGGGGGCGAGTACCAGGGCACGCCGCAGGAGTTCCTGGCCTCGCTCGACCTGACGCTGACCGTCCGGCGCGCCGAGCCGGGCGACCTCGCCCGGGCGCACGAACTCACCGTCCGTACCCATCAGTTGAACACCACCGGCCGCACCTACGACCTGGCGCGGCTGCGGGCGCTGTGCGGCTCGCCGGACCACCGGGTGCTGGTCGCCGAACTGACCGACCGCTTCGGCGACTACGGCACGATCGGCCTCGCGCTCAGCGAGCGCATCCGGTACGCCGCGGGGGAGGGCCCGGCCGAACCGGCGGAGGTCCTGCGGCTGCTGCTGCTCTCCTGCCGGGTGATGTCCCGGGGCGTCGGCCCGGCGCTGATCGGCCACGTGGTGCGCAGCGCGCTCGCCGAAGGGCGGCGCCCCCTGGCCGAGTTCGTCCCGACCGAGGTCAACCGGGTGATGCTGGTCAACCTCCGCTTCGCCGGGTTCACCGTGCTGGGCCCGGCGGAGGAGGGGCGGCTGCTGCTCGGTTACCCGCCGGCCGCCCCGCCGCCCCCGCCCCCGGGCCACCTGCGGCTCATCGCCCCGCCGCCCGCCGAAGCCCCGCCGCCCGCCGAGACCCCGCCGCCCGCCGACACCCGGGGGCCCGCCGAATCCTTGCGGCCCGCCCCTGCCGGCCCCGGGCCGGCGGCCCGCCCCGAACCCCCGGCCACGCCGTGACCAGGAAGGACACCGTGCACACGCAGGACACCACGCCCCGGGACACCGCCGGGAGCGGTGCGGGCACCGAAGGACGGATCCCGGTCGGGATCGTCGGCGCCGGCACCATGGGCACCGCCGTCGCCCAGGTCTTCGCCTCGGCCGGGCACCCGGTGGTGGTGGTCGACCGCCACCGCCCCGCCCTCGACGCCGCCCCGGGCCGGCTGCGGGACGGCCTGCGGGCCGCGCGCCTGCTGGGCCGCCGACCGGCCGCCGACGAGGCCCGGCCCACGGCCGCGGAGACCGTCGGACTGGTCCGCTGGACGGACGAGTTCGGCCGCCTGGCGGAGGCCGGATTCGTCGTGGAGTGCGCCTCCGAGCGGCTCTCCGTCAAGGAGCGGGTGCTCCGGGAGCTCGACGAGGTCTGCGCCCCCGAGACGGTCTTCGCCTCCTGCACCTCGGCCGTCCCGGTCCGCCGGCTCGCCTCCTACACCGACCGGCCCGACCGGGTGCTCGCCACCCACTTCATGAACCCCGCCTACCTCAAGGAGACCGTCGAGGTGGTGCGCGGCCCGGCGACCACCGCCCGGACGCTGGAGACCACCCTCGCCCTGCTCGCCGGGGTCGGCCGCCGCGCCCACGTGGTGCGCGACTCGCCGGGCTTCGTCTCCAACCGGGTGCTGATGCCGATGGTCAACGACGCGGCCGCCCGGGTGCAGGAGGGCGTGGCCGACGCGGAGACCGTCGACCTGATCTTCCAGGACTGCTTCGGCCACGCCATGGGGCCGCTGCGCACCGCGGACCTGATCGGGCTCGACACCATCGTGGACACCCTCGACGTCCTGCTGGAGACCACCGGGGACGAGCGCTACCGGCCCTGCGGGCTGCTGCTCGACCTGGTGCGCCGCGGTCACCTCGGCCGCAAGACCGGGCTGGGCTTCCACGCCTACGGGACGCGGCCGTGACCGCCGGGCGGCCGGCCGCCGACGTGCTCGACCTGATCCGGGAACGGTTCCGCACGGTGCCCGACCGGACGGCCGTGGTGGTCGGCGGGGAGTCCCTGACGTACCGGCGGCTCGACGTCGCGACCCGGGAGCTGGCCGCCCGGCTGGCCGCAGCCGGCGCCGCCCCCGGCGGGCTGGTGCTGGTCCACCGCCGTCAGGGGGTGCGGACCGTCGTCGGCATGCTGGCCGCCCTGCGGCTCGGCGCCGCCTGGTGCGTCCTGGAACCCGACCGGCCCGCCGCCGCGGTCCGCGCGCTGCTGCGCGACGGCGGCTGCGGCGTCCTGGTGCACGACGAGGCGGACCGGGCCACGGCCCCCGCCGCCGTCCGCGAGCTGGTGGCCGGCTGCGGCCGGCCGGTCGCCCTGGTGCCCGAGACCGGCCCCGCGCCGGCCGCCGGCCCGCTCCCGGACGCCGCCGTGCCCGCCTCCGCGCCCGCCTACGCCGTCACCACCTCCGGCACCACCGGCGAGCCCAAGGCCGTCCTGGTCTCCCGGGGCGCCCTCGCCGCGCTGGTCGCCTCCCGCGACGAGGACCCCGCCGCGACCACCTTCACCGCCTCCCGGCTCTCCTGGGACGGCCCGCTGCTGATGCTGCTCCACACGCTGTGCGGCGGCGGCACCGCGGTGCTGCCGGACGAGCGGGCCCTGCCCGACCCGGAGGCCTGCGCCGCCCTGGTGCGGCGCCACCGGGTCGAGGTGGCGGTCTGCCCGCCCTCCTTCCACCGGCTGATGCTGCCGTACCTGGCGGGCGCCGACAGCCACCTGCGCCGGTGGATCGTCGGCGGCGAGGCCCTGCCGGCCGCGCAGGCCGCCCGCCACCGCGCCGTCCTGCCGGGCACCGCACTGCGCAACGAGTACGGGGCCACCGAGACCACCGTGACGGTGGTCGCCCACGACGTCCCGCCCGCGCCGGCCGACCCCGTCCCGATCGGGCGCCCCACCGCCGGGGCCCGGATCCACCTGCTGGACGGGCGACTGGCGCCGGTGCCGCCCGGGCGGACCGGCGAACTGTACGTGGCCGGCCCGCAGGTCGCCGAGGGCTACGCCGGCCGGCCCGTCGACACCGCGCTGCGCTTCGTCCCGGACCCGTTCGCGCCCGCCCCCGGCGCCCGGATGTACCGCACCGGCGACCTCGCCGCGGCCGACGCCACCGGCGCCCTGGTCTTCCGCGGCCGGGCCGACGGGCAGCTCAAGGTGCGCGGGGTCCGGGTCGAGCGGGAGGAGGTGGAGGCGGCCCTGGCCCGCCACCCCGCCGTGCGGCAGGCCGCGGTGCTCGCCGTCGCCGACCCGGCGGGCGGCACCGCGCTGGCGGCCTTCTGGTCCCCGGTGGACCAGGCCGCGCCCGGCCCGGGGGCGGGGGAGCTGGTCGCGCACTGCGCGGCCCTGGTCGGCGGGCCGGCGGTGCCCGAGCGGTTCGTCCGGGTGGCGGCGTTCCCGCTGGCGCCGTCCGGAAAGACCGACCTGCGGGCGCTGCGCGCGCTGCTCCCGGCGGTACCGCAGGCCGGGGGCCCGGACGGCGGGGGCGTGGAGGGCGGGGGCGTGGACGGAGAGGCCCCGGTAGGCCAGGACCGGGGCACCGGTGCCGCCGTGGCGGTGGTGACCGGGTTCTGGGCGGACGTCCTCGGCCACCGCGACTTCGGGCCCCGGGACGACTTCTTCGCCGTCGGCGGCAACTCCCGGCGCGTGGTCGACCTGCACCTGCGGCTCGAGCGCACCTGGCCCGGCGCCGTCCGGGTAGGCCGGCTCTTCGACCTGCGCACCGTCGCCGACCAGGCCGCCGCCGTCGCCGCCACGGCCCCGCCGCCCGGCCCGCCGGAGCACCCGGGCCCCGGACCGGGCACCGCGTACGAGGTCTGACGGACGAACCGGCGAACGCGCACCGAGCCCGAGGAACGGGAGCAGAGACAGTGACCACCAGCCCCACGACGGCGCCCCGCGACACCGACATCGCGGTCGTCGGCATCGGCGCCCGCTTCCCCGACGCCGACGACCTGGCCGCCTTCCGCGCCAACCTCGCCGCCGGCCGGGACTCGGTGGGCGCCATGCCGGCCGCCCGGGCCGCCGCCACCGGACTCGACCCGGACGCCCACCGCCTCCCGATGGGCCACCTCGCCGACGTCCACACCTTCGACCACGCGTTCTTCGGCCTCTCCCGGCGCGAGGCCGCCCTGATGGACCCGCAGCACCGGATCGCCCTCGTCCTCGCCCACCGGGCCGTCGAGGACGCCGGCTACCCCGTGGACGCCCTGCGCGGGCACCCGGTGGCCGTGGTGCTCAGCGCCGCCGCCTCCGGCTACCGGGCCGCCGCCGCCGAACCCGGCCCGCTCGGCGCCCTCGGCAACGTCCCCTTCGCGCTGCCCGCCCGGATCGCCCACGTGCTCGGCTTCACCGGCCCCTGCTACGCCGTCGACACCGGCTGCAACGGCTCGCTCGTCGCCGTCCACCAGGCCTGCCGCGAACTGCGCGACGGCGAGGCCGCGTACGCGCTCGCCGGGGGCTTCAGCCTGCGCCCCGAGGGCCTGCCCGCCCCGCAGACCGAGGGGATGACCGAACTCGTCTCCCCGGGCGGGCGCTGCCGGGCCTTCGACGCCGACGCCGACGGCACGGTGAGCGGAGAGGGCGGCGCCGTCCTGCTGCTCACCACCCTCGGCCGGGCCCGTGCCGACGGCGCGCCCGTGCACGCCGTCATCCGCGGCAGCGCCGTCCGGCACAACGGCCGGGCCGCCGCCACCATCAGCACCCCGAGCGCGCCCGCCCACGCGGCCGTCATCGGCGCCGCCTGGCGCGCCGCCGGCCTCGACCCGGCGCTGGCCGGCTACCTGGAGGCGCACGGCTCCGGCACCCGGCTCGGCGACGCCGTCGAACTGGAGGGCCTGGGGCAGGTGTTCGGCACCCGCGGCTTCGGCGGGCGGGGCCGACGGCTGCCGATCGGCTCGGTCAAGACCAACATCGGCCACCTCGACCACGCCGCCGGGATCGCCGGCCTGGTCAAGGCCGTCCTCGCGGTCGGGCACGGCGAGCTCTACCCCTCGCTGCACTTCCGCCGGCCGGTGGACGCGGCGGCCCTCGACCCCGTCGAGGTGGTCACCGAACTGCGGCCCTGGGAAGGCGCGGAGCGGATCGCGGGCGTCAGCTCGTACAGCCTGGCCGGCATCAACGCCCACTGCGTCGTCCAGCGGCCGCCCGCGCCCGCGCCCGCCGCGCCGCGCCGGGCCGAAGGGCCGCGGCCGGCCCGGCTGGTCGCGGTCTCCGCCCGCAGCCGCCCCGCGCTGGCCGCGCTCTGCGCGGACCTCGGCGCCGCCCTGGCCGGACCGGCCGCCGGCGCCGACCTCGACGACGTCGCCCACACCCTCAACTCCGGGCGCGCCCACCACCGGTACCGGCTCGCCGTGGCGGCCCGGGACACCGCCGGACTGGCCCGCGCCCTCGCCGACCGGGCTCCCGGGCCGGGCGAGCCGGTCGCCGACGCCGCGCCCGGCGGCCGCGGCGGGCCGCCCGCCGTCTGTCTGCTGCTCTCCCCGGACGCCGCCCCCGTCGCCCCCGGCCCGGCGCCGCTGCCCGCGGACCTGCCCGCCACCGGCCGGGTGGAGGCCGACCTCCTGGCCGGTCAACTGGCCCTCCACCGCGCCCTGCTGGCCGCCGGCGTGCCGGTCGAGACGGTGCTCAGCAGCGGCGTGTCCCGCTACGCGGCCCGGCACCTGCTCGGCACCCTCACCGCCGCGGACACCCGGGAGCTCGCCGCCGGCGCCGAGGCCCCGCCGCCGGACCGGGACCGCCTGGTCGCGGCCGCCGAGCGGCTCACCGCCGCCGGACCGGTGGTGTTCGTCGACCCCGGCCCGGGCGGGGTGCTCGGCCGGCTGCTCGCCGAGCGGTTCGGTCCGCACGGGCAGGACGGCGCCCGGCTGGTGACCGTCCCCGCCGAGGCCGCGGCCGCGGGTGCGGGCACGGCCGCCGACGGATTCGAGGCCCTGCTCGGCCGGCTGTACGAGGCCGGCGTCGAGCTCGACTGGGCCGCGCTCGGTCCCGCCCCCGGCACGGCCCGCCGGCTGCGGCTGCCCGGGCACCCGCTGGCCGCCACCCCGTGCTGGCTCCGGCCGCCGGCCGCACCCGCCGCGCTCGTCCCGTCCGTCCCGGTCGCTGCCGCGCCCGCCATCGCTGCCGCGCCCGCCACCGCCGTCGCGCCCGCCCCCGTCGAGCGGCCGGAGGACCCGCAGCCCTGGCTCGCCGGCGTGCTGGCCGAACTGCTGCACAGTGAGCAGCCGCTCGGCCCGGCCGACCACTACTTCGAGCTCGGCGGCAACTCGATCATCGCCCTGCAGCTCGCCGACCGCGTCGAGGCCCGCTTCGGCTTCCGCCCCAAGCTGCTCGACGTCTACGAGCACCCCGAGGTCGGCGCCCTCGCCGCGCTCATCCGGGCCAGGGCCGGCCGCCCGTCCGCCCCCGCCCTGCCCCCGGTCGTCCCGCGCGGCGCCGCGGTCACCTCCTTCGGCCAGGACCGGATCTGGTTCCACCACCAGCTCGACCCGGACACCACCCTCTACAACCTGCCGATGGTCAGCCGGATCAGCGGCCCGCTCGACGTCGACGCCGTCCGCGGCATGTGGCACGACCTGATGCTGCGCCACGAGGTGCTGCGGTCCAACTTCGTCGAGGAGGACGACCAGCCGGTGCTGCGCCTGCGGCCCGAGCCCGGGGACTTCTTCGCCTTCCGGGACGTCTCGGGCGAGCCGGATCCGCAGGCCGCCGCCCGGGAGCTGGTCCGGCGGGCCGCCGGGCACCGCTTCGACCTGGCCCACGACCCGCTGGTGCGGGTGCTCGTGGTCCGCACCGCCCCCGAGGAGCACGTGCTCCAGGTGACCATGCACCACGCCGTCAACGACGGCGCCTCCCCGCGGATCTTCGCCCGCGAGCTGCCCGAACTCCACGCCGCCCGCCGCGAGGGCCGCCCGCACCGCCTCGCGCCGCTGCCGGTCCAGTTCGCCGACTACGCCGCCTGGCAGCGGGACCTGGTGGCCGGCCCCGCCCTGGACGGCGAGCTCGCCTACTGGCGGGAGAAGCTGCGGGACGCCCCCGTGCTGCGGCTGCCCACCGACCACCCCCGCCCGGCCCGCAAGGACTACGCCGGGGACCTGGCCGTCTTCACCCTGGACGCCGAGCTGATGCGCGAGCTGCGCCGGCTCGCGGCCGAGCACTCCGCGACCCTCTTCGTGGTCCTGCTCGCCGGCCTCTACCTGCTGCTGGCCCGCCACAGCGAGCAGGACGACCTGGTCGTCGGCACCCCGACCACCGGGCGCAACCGGCCCGAACTGGAGGGCCTGATCGGCTTCTTCAACAGCACCGTGGCGCTGCGCGCCGACCTCTCCGGCGACCCGTCGGTGGCCGGCTTCCTGCGCCGGGTGCGCACCGTGGTGCTGGAGGCCCTGGAGCACCAGGAGATCCCGTTCGACAAGGTCGTCCAGGCCCTGACGGCGGAGCGCGACCCGGGCCGCAGCCCGCTGTTCGACGTCTTCTTCGTGCACCAGGAGCTGCCGCCGATCCAGCGGATCGAGGGCACCTCCACCGGGTACTTCGACACCGGGCACACCCGTGCCAACCTCTTCGGCGGCCTGCCCGGCGGCACCGCCAAGTTCGACCTCACGCTGATCACCTCCGACCGGGCCGGCGACGACGCGATGACCGCCTGCCTGGAGTTCAGCACCCAGCTGTTCACCCCCGCGACGGCGGCCGCGTTCGCCGCGGAGTACACCGCGCTGCTCGGCGAACTCGTCGCGGCCGACGGCACCGCGCCGCTCGCCGGGCTGTGGGCCCCGGCCCCGGGTGCCGCCCAGGCCCCCGGCGAACCGGCCCCCCGTGGACCGGTCCCCTCCGGACCCGTCCGGCTGGACGTCCCCACCGACCGCCCCCGCCCGGGCAGCCCCGTCGCCGCCGCACGCGCCGCCACCACCCCGGTCGACCAGCCGCTCCGGGAGGCGGTCGAGGCCTTCGGCACCGACCCCGAGCGGGTGCTGCGGGCCGGCTGGCTGGTGCTGCTCTCGTGGATCTCAGGAGAGGACGAGGTGGCGGTCGGCCTGCCCGGCGGCACCCTGCTGCGGGCCGACCTCTCCGACGAACCCGGCTTCGCCGCCCTGGTCGAGCGGACCGCCACCGCCGCGGTGGCCGCCCCCGGAGCCGAACCGACCGTCCGCTCCCGCGGCGACCGCGGCGACGGACGCGACAGCGGTGAGTTCGGAGGTTCGGACCAGGACGGCCCGGACCAGGACGGCCCGGACCAGGACGGCCCGGACCAGGACGGCCCGGCCACCCAGGGCCCAGGGCCGGCCGAACTCGACCTGGCCTGGCGGTCCGGGCCGGGCGGCGGCCCGACCGCCCTGACCGTCCACTACGCCCCGGAGCTCTTCGACCCGTCGACCGCCGCCGGCTTCGCCACCGCCCTGCGCGAGCTGCTGCGCGGCCTGCTCGCCGAGCCAGACCGGCCCGTCCACGACGTGGCGGCCGAACACGCCGACCCGGAGCCGGGCCCGGCCCCGGTCGGCACCCGGCCGACCGCGGCCGCACCCCCGCAGACCGACGCCGCCCGGAGGGACGCCCGATGAGCAGCTCCACCCCCACCCCGCTCGACGCCGCCCCGCTCGACGCCGCCCGCCGGGCCGTCCTGCGGGACACCCCCGGCCTGGCCACCGACTGCGTGGCGCGCCTGGTCCGGTTCGAGGGCCGGATCGCACCCGACCGGCTGCGCCGCGCCGTGGCCCGGGCGCTGGCCGAACGCCCGGACCTGCGCGCCGCCCTGCGCACCGACCGCCCCGGCGCCCCGGGCGGGGCCGCGCTGTGCCTCCCGCCCGGCCCGGCCCGCCCGCTCGCGGTCGAACTGCTCGACCTCGACCCGGCGGACCTGGACGGCTGGACCGCCGCCGAACTCAGCCGCCCGCTCGACCTCGCCCGCGGGCCCCTGCTGCGCCACGTGCTGATCCGCCGTCCGGACGGCGGGCTGCTCTGGTTCCAGCGCCACCACCGGCTGCTCGACGACGACGGCGGGCTGGCCGCACTGGTCCGCCGGGCCGCCGAGCTGTACGCCGCGGACGGCGAGGCCGCCCCGCCCCCGGCCGGCGCCCGCCCGGCCGTCCCGGAGCCGGAGGGCGAGCGGCCCGCCGACCGGGCGCACTGGCGGCAGGCCCTGGCCGGGCTGGCCGCCCCCGAGCCCGCGGCCGGCGCCCGCCCGGCCGGGCCGGGCGCACCGCCCGTCGAGCTGCCCTGGCTGCCGGTGGCCGGCCCGGCCGCGCTGGCCCGGGCGGCCCGGGCCGGCGGCGCGGGGCCCGCGGCGGTGCTGCTGGCCGCCGCGGCCGTCCACACGCACCGGCTGACCGGCGCACGGGACCTGCTGCTCGGCCACTGGACGCCCGCGCCGGGCCCCGGCGGCCGCGGTCTGGTCGTCCCGGTGCGGCTCGCCGCCGCCCCCGAACTGTGCTTCACCGACGTCCTGCGGCAGGCCGGCCGGGCGCTGCGGGCGGCCCGCCGGCACGGCCACCGCCCCGACCTCGACCTGCCCTGGAGCCCGTCCTCCGGGTACGGCCTGGTCACCGGGCTCGCCGACGGCGCCGAGCGGGTGGCGTACGGTCCGGAGGCGGTGGCCGTGCTGGCACGGGCCTGGGGCGAGCCGCTGCCCGGCCTGGTGCTGCGCGCCGACCCCGCCCCCGGGCCGGCCGACCCGGACGGCGGGTGGCGGGTCGCCGCCGGCGGCCACGGCGCGGACCCGGCGGCGCACCGCCGGACGGTCCGGCTGCTGGCGCGGCTGGCGGAGCGGCCCGACGCGCCGCTGCACTCCTTCGACCTGGCCGGCGAGGAGGAGCTCGCCCTGCTGCGGAAGGTCAACGCCACCGACCGCGCGGTGCCCGCGGCCACCGTGCCGGCGGCGTTCGCCGCCCGGGCCGCGCGGACCCCGGCCGCCGTCGCGGTGCGCGGCGCGGGCACCGAGCTGGACTACGCGGGCCTGGACGCGTGCTCCGAGCGGATCGCCCGGCACCTGGCCGGACTCGGCATCGGCCGCGAGGACGTCGTCGCGGTGCTGCTGCCGCGCACCCCCGCGCTGGTCGCGGCCGTGCTGGGGGTGCTGAGGGCCGGCGCCGCCTACCTGCCGGTGGACCCGGCCCACCCGCGCGGCCGGGTGGCCTTCCTGCTCGCGGACGCCCGTCCGCGGGCGGTCCTGACCACCGCGGACCTGGCTCCCCTCCTGCCGGAGCCGGAGCCGGAATCGCAGCCGGGGGCGGAGCCGCGGCCGGGGGCGGCCGGCCCCGCCGTCGTCCTGCTCGACGAGGCCGGTGCGCCCACCGGGCCCGCGGCGGCGCAGGCCGACCCCGTCGGCCCGCTGCCCGGCAACGCGGCGTACGTCCTGTACACCTCCGGCTCGACCGGGACGCCCAAGGGCGTGGTGGTCACCCATCGTTCGGTGGCCAACCTCGCGGCCTGGGCGGTGGCGGAGCTCGGCCCCGAGGCCTTCTCCCGGGTGCTCGGCTCGACCCCGCTCTCCTTCGACCTGTCGGTCTTCGAGCTCCTGGTGCCGCTGTTCACCGGCGGCGGCGTCGACCTCGTCGACAGCCTGCTCTCGCTGCTGGAGCGCCCCGACTGGTCCGGGAGCCTGGTCAACACCGTGCCGTCGGTGTACCGGCAGGTCGCCGACGCGGAGTGGGTGCACGAGCGGGCCGCCGTCTACGTCTTCTGCGGGGAGGCGCTGCCCGCCGAGGTGGTCCGCCGGGTGCACGACCGCAACCCGCGGGCCCGGGTGCTCAACCTCTACGGGCCCACCGAGGCCGTGGTGTACGCGACGGCCGCGGCCTGCCCGCCCGGCGCCGAGGGCGAGCCGCCGATCGGCACCCCGATCGGCAACGTGCGCGCCCACGTCCTCGACCCGGTCCTGCGGCCCGCGCCCGTCGGCGCCACCGGTGAGCTCTACCTGGCCGGCGACCACCTGGCCCGCGGCTACGCCCACCGGCCCGGGGCCACCGCCGAGCGCTTCCTGCCCGATCCGTTCGGCCCGCCCGGCGCCCGGATGTACCGCACCGGGGACCTCGCCCGCTGGACCGCCGCCGGGCAGCTGGAGTTCCTCGGCCGCACCGACCAGCAGGTGAAGATCCGCGGCCACCGGATCGAACTCGGCGAGATCGAGGCCCGGTTGACGGCCATGCCCGGCGTCCGGCAGGCGGTGGTGGTCGCCACCGAGGACGGCGAGGGGGACCGCCGGACGACGGCCTTCCTGGTCGCCGGGGAGGGCGGCCCGGCCGACCCGCGGGCCGTCCGGGCGGCGCTCGGCGAGGAGCTGCCCGCAGCGGTGGTGCCGGCCGCGGTGGTCCTCCTGGACACGCTGCCGACCAACGCCAACGGCAAGACCGACCGGCGGGCGCTCGCCGAGCTGGCCGCCGGGTCGATTGCCCCGTCCTCCGCCGACGTCCCGCCCCCCGCAGACGTCCCGCCCTCCGTCGACGCCCCGCCGGCGGACGCCGGCCCGGACCCGGCCGTCACGGAGCCGTCCGCAGCCGACCCGGTCGCCCCCGCGGCCGCCGCGGACCCTGCCGCGGCGACCCCGGCCCCCGACCCCGGGCAGCACCGCACCCGGCTGCTGCGCGAGCTGTTCGCCGGGGTCCTCGGCCTGCCCGAAGTCGGCCCGGACGACGGCTTCTTCGCCCTCGGCGGGGACAGCATCCGCTCCATCAAGCTGCTCCGCCGGGCCCGCCGGGCCGGCCTCGCCCTCGCCCCGGAGGACGTCTTCGCCCATCCCACCCCGGCCGGGCTCGCGGCGGTCGCCACCCCGGTCGACCCGGCCGGCCCAGCAGCCGGCCGCCCCGGCGGCGGTGAGCTGCTCCCGCTGGACGCCGCCGACCGCGCCTGGCTCGCGGAGCGGTTCCCGGGCCACCGGGAGGTGCTGCCGCTGACCCCGCTCCAGGAACGGCTGCTGTTCAGCGCGCACCACGGCCAGGACGGCGGCGACGCCTTCGTGATGCGGCTGTGGACGGACTTCGCGGGCCGGCTGGACGCGGCCGCGCTGCGCGGGGCCGTCGAGGCGCTCTGCCGCCGCCACCCGAACCTGATGGCCGGGTTCGTCCGGCTGCCCGGCGGGCGCCCGGTCCAGGTCGTCCCGGACCGCCCGGCGCCGTTCACCGAGCTGGACCTCACCGGCCTGAGCCCGGCCGAACGACTCGCCCGGACGGAGCAGGAGGCCGCCCGGGACCGGACCACCCGGTTCGACCCGGCCGACCCGCCGCTGATCCGCTTCACCCTGCTGCGCCTGGGGGCGGACCGGTCCCGGCTGGTCGTCGTCGCGCACCACACGCTCGTCGACGGCTGGTCCAACCAGCTGCTCCTGCCCGAACTGGCCGCGCTCTACCGGGAACGGTCCGTGCCGCCCGACCCGCTGCCGTCGGCCGACCCGGTGCCGCTGCCGGACCCGGTGCCGCTGCGCGACCACCTCGCCTGGCTGGCCGGCCGCGACCACGAGGCCGCCCGCCGGGCGTGGCGCGAGGCCCTGGCCGGGCCGCCCGAGCCCACCCTGCTGACCCCGCCCGGGCCGCCGCCCGCCACCGGGTGGCCGTCCCGCCGCTACCGCGACCTGGGCGAGCGGCGCACCGAGCGCCTCGGCACCCTCGCGGCCGGCCTCGGCGTCACCCTCAACACCGTGCTGCAGGCCGTCTGGGCCCTGCTGCTGGCCGAGCGGACCGGCCGCCCGGACGTGGTGTTCGGGACCATCGTCTCCGGCCGCTCGCCGGAGCTGCCGGGCTCGGAGTCCGTCCTGGGGTTCCTGATCGACACCCTGCCGCTGCGGGTCACCCTGCGGCCCGACGAGTCGCTCTCCGGGCTGCTGGAGCGGGTCCAGCGGGAGCAGGCCCGGCTGATCGCCCACCAGCACCTGGGCATCCCGGAGATCCAGCGGGCCACCGGCCTCGGCGAGCTCTTCGACACCGTCCTGGTGTACGAGAACTTCCCGCAGGCCGGCGACCAGCGCGACGCGCTCCCGGGGGTGCGGATCACCGCCTCCGGCAGCGAGACGGCCACCCACTACCCGCTGACCCTGATGGCCATCCCGCGGGGTGGCGCGCTGGAGCTGGACGTCCTGCACCGGGAGGACGTCGTCGACGCCGCGGCCGCCGACGCCCTGCTCGCCCGGGTGCTGGACCTGTTGGACACCCTGGCGGCCGAACCGGACACCGCCGTCGGCGCGCTCGGCCTGGTCGACCGCTGGCCGTCGGCCGCCACGCCCGCCGCGCTCCCGACGTCCGAGGCGCTCCCGGCGCCCGCCGCGCTCCAGGCCGCCGACGGCCCGCCCGCGGCGCTCCCGTCCCCTGACGGCCCGTCCGCCGCGGAGCCGCCCGCCGACGGCCTGGAGCCGATGCTGGCCCCGCTGCTGCCGCTGCGCTCGACCGGCACCGGCGCGCCGCTGTTCTGCGTGCACCCGGCCGCCGGGATCGGCTGGACGTACGCGGCGCTGCTCGGCCCGCTCGGCGACCGGCCGCTCTACGTCCTGCAGTCCCGGGGCCTCGACGGCCGGGGCCCGCTGCCGACCAGTGTCGAGGAGGTCGCCGCGGACTGCCTGCGGGAGATCCGCGCCGTCCGGCCGCAGGGGCCCTACCACCTGCTCGGCTGGTCCTTCGGCGGACTGGTCGCCCACGCCGTGGCCACCCGGCTGCAGGAGCAGGGCGCGGAGGTGGGCCTGCTCGCCCTCCTCGACAGCTACGTGCTCGCCGACCTGCCCGCGCGCACCGAGGCCGAGGTGCTCCTGGAGCAGGGGCAGGTCCGCAACGCCCTGCTGCGGCTGTCGGGCGTCGACCGGCCGGTCGACGCGCCCGCGCCGACGGCCGAGGAGTTCCTCGCCCTCGCGGCGGAGTCCGACTCGCCGCTCTCGGTCTTCTCCGAGCGCCGCCTGACCGCGCTCGCCGAGGTCTACGACAACAACGTCCGGATCGGCCGGGCCTTCCGCCCCGGCCGCTTCCGCGGCGACCTGCTGCTCGTCGAGGCCGTCCCCGAGAGGAGCGGGCCCGTGCAGGAGCCGGAGACCTGGCGGCCCCACCTGGACGGCGGCCGGCTGCTGCGCCACCGCACCGACCACGCCCACCAGGACCTCGGCGGCCCGGCCGCCCTGGCCGACCTCGCCCCGGCGCTGCTCGCCCGCCTCGCCGACCCGCAGGAGCCGCAGGAGCCGCAGGAGCCGTACGAGCCGCAGGAGCCGTACGAGCCGCAGGAGCCGTACGAGCCGCACGAGCCGCACGAGCCGGGCGGGCCGCACGGCCCGGAGAGGAGCTGACGCATGTCGCCGCAGCGCTGGCCGCTGACCGCACCGCAGTCGGGCATCTGGTTCGGTCACCAGGCCGACCCCACCGGCCGGCGGTTCACCGCCGCCCAGTACGTCCGGATCCACGGCGCCGTCGACGAGGACGTCTTCGAACGCGCGCTGCACACCGTGCTGGCCGGCAGCGAGAGCCTGCGGGTGCGCTTCGAACCGACCGCCGAGGGCGCCGTCCAGGTCCTCGACGACACCGGGCACCCGCTGCACCGGCTGGACCTGCGCCACCACGCCGACCCGGCCGCCGCCGCCCGGGAGTTCGTCACCGCCGGGCTCGCCCACGCCTACGACCTGACCGCCGGCCCGCCCGCCGACCACTTCCTGCTGCGCACCGGTGAGGCGGAGTACCTCTGGTACGTCCGGATGCACCACATCCTGTGCGACGGGACGGGCTCGGCCGGGCTGATGCGCAGGGTGGCGGCCGAGTACACGGCGCTGCGCGCGGGCGGGCCCGGCTCCACCGGCCTCCACGACCCGCTGTCGGCGCTGCTGGACGACGACGCCGCCTACCGGGCCTCGGACCGGTTCCGCACCGACGCCGGGTTCTGGGCGGCCGAGCTGGCCGGGCTCGGCGACCCGCCCCGGCTGGCCGGCGGGCGTACCCGCCGCACCGGCGCCGGGCCGCAGCCGCCGGTCGCCGTCCGCACGGAGCTGTCCGCGCCGCGCTGGGCCGCCGTCCGGGAGCGGGCCGGCGCGGGCTGGACCACGCTGTTCCCGGCCGCGCTGGCGCTCGCCCTGCACGCCGACACCGGCGAGCGCACGGCCGTGCTCGGGCTCGGCGTCCGCGGCCGGGACGCCGCGCTGGCCCGCAAGGCCCTCGGCATGACCGCCAACGTCGTCCCGCTGCGGCTCGCCGTGGACCCGGCCGCCACCGCCGGGGAGCTGGTCGCGGCCACCGCGGACCGGGTCCGCGCGGCGCTGCGCCGCCAGCGCTACCGCTTCGAGGACATGCTCCGCGACACCGCCGCCGCCCGCGGTGACCGGCCGCTGGTCGGCCCCACCCTGAACCTGCTGCCGCTCGACCTCGGCCTGCGCTTCGACGGCGTCCCGGCCACCGTGCACGAGGTCTCGCCGGGCCTGCCGGAGGACTTCGCCCTCGGCGTCTACGACCACGGCGGGGACACCCTGCCGGTGTTCGCCGACGCCGTCGGCGACTACCCCGAGGAGACCGTCCGGGCCCACCTGGACCGGGTGCTCGACCTGGTGACGGCGCTGGCCGCGGCGCCCGAGGGGCTCCCCGTCGGCCGGCTGCGCACCGGCGACGGGCCCGGCCCCGCGCCGGTGCCGGTCCGCGGGGGCGCGGAGCCGGACACCCTGGTGTCGCTGTTCGAGGCGCAGGCCGCGGCCCGCCCGGACGCGCCCGCCGTGACGATGGGCGGCACCGTCCTGAGCTACCGCGAACTCGACCTGCGGGCCACCGGGTTGGCCCGCCGCCTGGCGGCCCGCGGGGTGCGCCGCGGCGACCTGGTCGGCGTCGCCCTGCACCGCTCGCCCGACCTGGTGGTCGCCCTGCTCGGCGTCCAGAAGGCCGGCGCCGGCTACCTGCCGCTGGACCCGGACTACCCGGCCGGGCGGCTGCGCGCCACCGTCGAGGACGCCGCGCCCCGGCTGGTGGTCACCGACGAGGCGGCCCGCGCCGCGCTGCCGGACGGCCTGCCGCTGCTCTCCCTCGACGCCGCGCCGGGGGAGCGTGACGGCGCGGCGGCCCCCGCCGCGCCGGTGACGCCCGAGCGCCCCCGCCCGGACACCGTCGCGTACGTCATCCACACCTCCGGTTCCACCGGGGCGCCGAAGGGCGTCCTGGTCACCCACCGCAACGTCGTCCGGCTGTTCACCGCCACCGCCGACCGGTTCGGCTTCGGACCGGACGACACCTGGACGCTGTTCCACTCCTACGCCTTCGACTTCTCGGTCTGGGAACTGTGGGGCGCCCTGCTGCACGGCGGCCGGCTGGTCGTCGTCCCCCGGGACACCGCCCGCTCGCCGGAGGACCTGCTGGCGCTGCTGGCCGCCGAGCGGGTCACCGTGCTCAACCAGACCCCCTCCGCGTTCACCCAGCTGGCCGCCGCCGACGCGGCCCGCCCCGGCACCCCGCTGGCCCTGCGCCACGTGGTCTTCGGCGGTGAGCAGCTCGAACTCTGGCGGCTCGCCGACTGGTACCTGCGCCACCCCCAGGACGCGCCCCGGCTGGTCAACATGTACGGCATCACCGAGACCACGGTGCACGTCACCGCGGGCGACCTCGACGCCGCCGCCACCGCCTCCGGCGCCGCCACCATCGGCCACCCGCTGCCCGACCTCGCCGTCCGCCTGCTGGACGCCGCGCTGCGCCCGGTGCCCGACGGACTGCCCGGCGAGCTGTACGTGGCCGGCCCCGGCCTGGCCCGCGGCTACCTCGGCCGCCCGGGGCTGACCGCGGCCCGCTTCGTCGCCGACCCCTTCGGCCCGCCCGGCGCCCTGATGTACCGCAGCGGGGACCGCGCGCGCCGCCGCCCCGACGGCGAACTGGAGCACCTCGGCCGCACCGACCGGCAGGTCAAGGTGCGCGGCTACCGGATCGAGCCCGGCGAGGTCGAGGCCGCGCTGACCGCACTGCCCGGCATCACCGGCGCCGCCGTGCTGGCCGTCGAACGCGAGCCCGGCCGGAGGAGCCTGACGGCCTACCTGCTCGGCGACCGGCAGGCCGTCCGGGCCGCCGCCGCCGACGCGCACCGGGTGCTCCCGGAGCACCTGGTGCCCGCCGCCTTCCACGCCGTCGACGCCTTCCCGCTGACCGCCAACGGCAAGCTCGACGAGCACCGGCTGCGCGCGCTGGCCGGCGCCCCGGCGCTCGGCGGCCGGGCGCCGCACGGGGAGCGGGAGCACCTGCTGCACCGGCTGTTCGGCGAGGTCCTCGGCGTCGCCGGGTTCGGTGCGGACGAGAGCTTCTTCGCGCTGGGCGGCGACTCGCTGGCCGCCAACCGGCTGGTCGTCCGCGCCCGCGCCGAACTCGCCGGGGCCATCGGCATCCGGGACGTCTTCGCGGCGCCCACGGTGGCCGCCCTGGCGGCCCGGACCGGCGCCCGCCACGAGGCTCCGGTGCCCGCCCCGCCGCGCCCGGGGGCCGGCCCCCGGCCGGAGTCCGTCCCGCTCTCGCACGCCCAGCGCGGGCTCTGGGTCCTGCACCGGCTCGGCGGGCAGGGCTCCACCTACCACGTCCCGCTGGCCGCCCGGCTGACCGGCCCGCTCGACCCGCGGGCGCTGCGGGCCGCCGCGGCCGACGTCCAGCGGCGGCACGAGAGCCTGCGGACCGTCTTCCCGGCCGTCGACGGCACACCCCGCCAGGTGGTGCTGACCGACCCGCCCGTGCCGTTCACCGTCCGGCACCCCGGACCGGCCGGGCTGGCGGCGGCGGTGGACGAGGAACTGCACCGCCCCTTCGACCTCGCGCACCAGCCGCCCTGGCGGCTGGCCGTCCTCACCACCGGGCCCGGCACCCACCTGCTGCTGGTCGTGCTGCACCACATCGCCGCCGACGAGCAGTCGCTGCGCCCGCTGACCCGGGACCTCGCCGCCGGCTACGCGGCGCGGTGCCGCGGCCGGGCCCCCGAATGGCCCGAACTTCCGCTCCAGTACGCCGACTTCACGCTGTGGCAGGGCCGAGCCCTGGGGGCGCCGGACGACCCGGACAGCCCGCTGTCGGCCGAACTCGCCCACTGGCGCGCGGCGCTGCAGGGCGCGCCGGAGCGCACCGCGCTGCCGGCCGACCACCGGCCGGCGGGCGGCACGGCCCTGCGCGGGGCCGCCACCGGCTTCCGCTGGAACGCCGAACTGGTCAATGCTGCGAGGGAGTTGGCGGCGCAGCGCGGCGCCACCCTGTTCATGGTGTTGCACGCCGCCGTCGCCTGCCTGCTCACCCGCTCCGGCGCGGGTACCGACCTGGTGCTCGGGACGGTCACCGCGGGCCGCGCCGATCCGGCGCTGGACGAGGTGGTCGGCCACTTCGCCCAGTCGCTGGCGCTGCGCACCGACCTGTCGGGCCGGCCGGGCTTCGCCGAGGTGGTCGACCGGGTCCGGCAGGCCGACCTCACCGCCTTCGCCCACGACACGGCGCCCTTCGACCGGGTCGTGGACGCGCTCGCGCCGGGCCGCGAACTCGGCCGCCACCCGCTGTTCCAGGTGATGGTCACCCTGCACGCCGGCCGCCCGCCGGCCCTCGCGCTGCCCGGCCTGACCGCCGAGCCGTACGAACTCCACCGGGTGATGGCCAAGTTCCCGCTGCTCTTCGACTTCACCGAGCAGCCGGACGGCACCCTGGACGGCACCCTGGAGTACAGCACCGACCACTTCCGCCCGCGGACGGCCGAACGCCTCGCGGGGGCGCTCGGCCGGCTGCTCGCCGCGGCCCTGGCCGACCCGACGGCCCCGGTGGACACGCTCGCCCCGGTGGACACGCCTGCCCTGGCGGACGGCCCGGACCTGTCGGACGCCGTGGCCCTGCCCGCCGTCCCGGCGCCTGCGGCCGGCCCCGGCCCCGCCGCCGGGCCGGCCGAGGAACTGCTGCGGACCCTGTTCGGCACCGTGCTCGGCCGAGCCCGGCCCGGGCCGTCGGAGGGCTTCTTCCGGCTCGGCGGCGACAGCATCCTGGCGATCCGACTGGCCACCCGGGCCCGGGCCGCCGGGCTGCCGATCACGCCCAAGGACGTGTTCACCCACCAGACCCCGCGCGCCCTCGCCGCCCTGGCCGGAGCCCCGGCCCCCGCCCCGGTGCCACGGCCCGCCGCCCCCGCCGAACCGGGCGCCGTGCTGCCGGCCACCCCGATCGCGCACTGGCTGGCCTCCCGCGGCGGCCCGATCGAGGGCTCCGCCCAGTCGGTGCTGGTCGAGCTGCCGCCCGGGGCCACCGAGCACACCCTGCGCGCCGCCCTGCAACAGCTCGTCGACCACCACGACGCCCTGCGGACGCGGCTCACCGGAGGCCCCGGCGAGCCGCTGGACTTCGAGGTCCGCCCGGTGGGCGGCGTCCCGGCGGGCCCGCTGCTGCACCGGGTCGACCTGGCCCGCGAGGGCCTGGCGGACGCCGGCCCGCTGCTCGGGCCCGGTGGGGAGCCGGTGCCGGCGCTGGCGGCGCTGGTCGAGGAGCAGCGGCGCGACGCCCGCCGCCGGCTCGACCCCCGCCGGGGCGAGCTGCTCCGGGCCGTCCGGTTCGACGGCCCGGCCGGCGGACTGCTGCTGCTGGTCGTCCACCACCTCGCCGTCGACGGCGTCTCCTGGCGGATCCTGCTCGACGACCTCGCCCTCGCCCACGAGGCCGCCGCGGCCGACCGCCCGGCCGAGCTCGCCGCCGTCCCGGTGACGGCGGCCCAGTGGGCCCGCGCCCTGCGGTCGGCCGCGGCCGACCCGGCGGTGGCCGGCGACCACGCCCACTGGCACCGCCTGCTGACCACCGGCACCGGCGGCCTCGGCACCCGACCGCTGGACCGGGCCCGGGACACCGCGGCCCGCGCCGAGTCCCTGCGCACCACGCTGCCGAGCGGCCCGACCGCGGCCCTGCTGACGGAGCTGCCGGAGCGGCTCGGTGCCGCCGTCCCGGAGATCCTGCTCGGGGCGCTCGCCCTGGCCCTGGACGGCTGGCCCGCCCGCACCGGCGACGGACCGCTCCTGGTCGACGTCGAGGGCCACGGGCGCGATCCGGAACCGGCCCCCCTGGACGGCCTCGACCTCTCCCGGACGCTCGGCTGGTTCACGGTGATCCACCCCGTCCTGCTGGACGCCGGTGCCGCTTCCGCCGAACCCGCCGCCGACGA
>NZ_JBIALK010000001.1:71471-135675 GCF_042873275.1 Kitasatospora sp. NPDC004745
GACGAGGCCGCCGGTGCCGCGTCCGCCGAATCCGCCGCCGACGAGGCCGCCGGTGCCGGGTCCGCCGAATCCGCCGCCGACGAGGCCGCCGGTGCCGGGTCCGCCGAATCCGCCGCCGACGAGGCCGCCGGTGCCGCCGAGGCCCGTGCCGTCACCGCCGCCCGGGACACGCTGCGGGCCACCCCGCACCGCGGCCTGACGTACGGTCTGCTCCGGCAGGCCGGCCGGCTGCCCGAGCGCACGGCGCCGATCGCCTTCAACTACCTGGGCCGGTTCGACACCGACCGGCGCGGGCCCTGGCGGCCGCTGCCCGGCACCCTGCGGGGCGAGGCCGACCCGGCCCTCGCGCTCTCGCACGTCCTCGCGGTGGACGCCTTCGTGGAGGCGGGCCCGGACGGGTCGCGGCTGCGGGTCGAGTGGGCCTGGCCGGCGGGCGTGCTGGACGCCGCCGCCGTGGGCGGCCTCGCGGCCCGCTGGGAGCGCGCGCTGACCGCCCTGACCACCACCGTCGCGGCGGCCCCCGTCGAAGCCGTCCCCGCCGCACTCGCCGGCGGTCCCGCTCGCGAGCCCGCCGCGGCCGCGGCCGCCCCCGCGCACCCCGCCCCCGCGCACCCCGCGTCCGACGGCCCGTCGGACGCCGCCCCGCCCGCCACCGCCGCGGACGCCGAGGCCCTGCCCGCCACCCCGCTGCAGAGCGGCCTGCTCTTCCACTCCCGCTA
This sequence comes from Kitasatospora sp. NPDC004745, assembly GCF_042873275.1. Classification (NCBI taxonomy): domain Bacteria; kingdom Bacillati; phylum Actinomycetota; class Actinomycetes; order Kitasatosporales; family Streptomycetaceae; genus Kitasatospora; species Kitasatospora sp. NPDC004745. The sequence goes on from NZ_JBIALK010000001.1 coordinate 72,191, forward strand.
CGCCGTCCGCGACGGCCGCCCCGACCCGTACCTCGTCCAGCTCGCCCTCGACCTCACCGGGCCGCTCGACCCGCAGCGGCTGCGCGAGGCCGCCCACCGGCTGCTCCGCCGGCACCCGCACCTCGCCGCCGCCTTCACCGCCGACGGGGACGGCCCACCGCGGCAGGTCGTGCCCGCCGCCCCGGCGCCGCCGCCCTGGCGCACCCTGGACCTCACCGGGCGGCCGGCGGGGGAGCGGGCCGAGGCGGCCCGGCGGCACGCGGCGGAGGACCTGCGGCCGTTCACGCCGGACGCGCCGCCGCCGGGGCCCGCCCTGGTCCGCTTCACGCTGCTCCGGCTGGCGGCCGACCGCTGGCGGCTGGTCTTCACCCACCACCACCTGCTGCTGGACGGCTGGTCGGTGCCGATCGTGCTGGGCGAGCTGTTCACCCTGCACCAGGGCGGTGAGCTGCCCCCGCCGCCCGCCTACCGCGGCTACCTCGACTGGCTGGCCGCCCGCGACACGGTGGCGGCCCGGGCCGCCTGGCGCACCGCCCTGGCCGGCGCCGAACCCACCCGGGTCGGTCGCGCCGGGGCGGCGGACCCGGCCGGAGCCCCGTCCACGACCGTCTTCACCCTCGCCCCGGAGCTGGCCGCCGGGCTGCGGGCGCGGGCCGCCGACTGGGAGGTCACCCTCGGCTCCCTGGTCTCGACGGCCTGGGCCCTCGTGCTGTCCCACCTCACCGGCCGGGACGACGTCCTCTTCGGCACCACCGTCGCCCAGCGCCCGGCCGAACTTCCCGGCGCGGAGCGGCTGGTCGGCCTGCTGATCAACACCGTCCCGGTGCGGGCCCGGCTGCACCCCGGCGAGCCGCTGCCCGGGCTCGCCGCCCGGCTCCAGCGCGAGCGCACCGCGCTGCTGGACCACGAGCACCTGGGGCTCGCCGAGATCGAGGAGGCCGTCGGGGCCGGCCGGCTGTTCGACAGCTCGCTGGTCTTCGAGAACTACCCGCTGGACGAGGAGGGGGCCCGCGAGCCCGCGCCGGGGCTGCGGATCGACCGGGTCGAGCCGTCCGACGGCACCCACTACCCGCTGTCGCTGGTGGTGCTCCCGCGCCGGGGCGGCCTCGACGTCCGGCTCCAGCTACGCCCCGCCGAACTGGACGGGCACATCGACGCGGACCGGGTCCGGGGCCTGTTCACCGCCGCCTGCGCCGTCCTGGCCGGCCCGGGGGCCGGGGCGCTCACCGCCGGCCGGGTCGACCTGCTGTCGCCGGTGCAGCGCGCCGGCCTGCGGGCCTGGGGCACCGGCCCGGCGGCCGCCGCCGAACCGCCGTCGATCGGTGCGCGGTTCGAGCGGCTGGCGGCCGAGCACCCGGACCGGGTGGCCCTGCGGTACGGCGGCGGCGCCGGTGCGCCCGGCACCACCACCTACGGCGCGCTCAACGCCGCGGCCAACCGCCTGGCCCACCACCTGGCCGGGCTCGGCGTCCGGGCCGGGACGCGGGTCGCCCTGCGGGTGCCGCGCTCCCCGGAGGTGCCGGTGGCGGTGCTGGCGCTGGCCAAGCTCGGCGCGGTCTGCGTCCCGCTGCACCAGGGGTTCCCGGCCGCCCGGGCGCGCGAGCTCGCCGCCGGGGCGGGCACCGCGCTCCTGCTGGACGCCGACGGGCTGGCGCGGGCCCGCAGCTCCGGCGCGAGCACCGCGAACCCCGGGACGACGGTGCCGCCGGACGCCGTCGCCCAGCTGCTGCACACCTCGGGCTCGACCGGTCGGCCGAAGGGCGTCGCCGTCACCCACCGCGCCGTCCTGGCGCTGGCCGACGACCCGCTCTGGCACGGGCCGGACCACGACCGCGTGCTGTTCCACTCGCCGCACGCCTGGGACGCCGTGGTCTACGAGCTGTTCGCACCGCTGCTGACCGGCCGCCAGGTCGTGGTGGCCCCGGCCGGGGAGCTGGCCCCGGCGGACTACGCGCGGGTGGTCGAGCAGGGCGGCGTCACCGCGGCCTGGCTCACGGCCGGCCTGTTCGACCTGCTCACCGAGCAGATCCCGGCCGCCCTCGCCCGGCTGCGGCTGATCTGCACCGGCGGCGACGTCGTCCCCCCGGCGGCGCTCGCCCGGGCCCGCCGGGCCGCCCCCGGTCAGCGGCTGCTCGACCTGTACGGCCCGGTGGAGAGCACCACCTTCGCGCTGGGCCACGAGCTCCCGCCCGGCCCGGTCCGCGAGGACCAGGCCGTCCCCGTCGGGCGCCCGCTCGCCGGGACGCGGGTGCTGCTGCTGGACAACGCCCTGCGCACCGTGCCGCCCGGCGTCCCCGGCGAGGTCTACCTGGCCGGGGCGGGCCTGGCCGAGGGCTACCACGGCGCGCCGGCGCGCACCGCCGAACGCTTCGTCGCGGACCCGTACGGCCCGCCGGGCGGCCGGCTGTACCGCACCGGCGACCTCGGCCGCTGGGACGCCGCCGGCCTGCTGCACTTCCTCGGGCGCGCCGACCGGCAGCTGAAGATCAACGGTTTCCGGATCGAACCGGGCGAGATCGAGGCCGCGCTGTGCGCCGAGCCCGGGATCACCGCCGCCCGGGTGGTGCCGCACGGCAGCGGTCCGGCCGGGCGCTCCCTGGTCGGCTACCTGGTCGCCGACCGGCCGGTGGCCGTCGCCGAGCTGCGCCGCCGGCTCGCCGACCGGCTGCCGCGCCACCTGGTGCCGGCCGTGCTGGTCCCGGTGGAGAGGCTGCCGCTGGACCCGAACGGCAAGGTCGACGCGGCCGCGCTCCCGGCGCCGCCGCGCCCGGCCGCAGAGCCGGCCCGCACGCCCCGCCGGGAGGTCCTGGCGGCCCTGTTCGCGGAGGTGCTGGACGCCCCGGCCGTCGCCGCGGATGACGACTTCTTCGCCCTCGGCGGCAACTCGATCGCCGCGATGCGGCTGACCGGCCGGATCCGGGCCGTCCTCGGCGTCGACCTGCCGCTGCGCGAGCTGTTCGACGCGCCCACGGTGGCCGCGCTGGACCGCCGGCTCGACCGGGCCGCCCGCCCGGCCGCCGCCGCACCGGGCCCGCCCGATCCGGCGGACCGGCCCGCCCGGCTGCCGCTCGCCCCCGCCCAACTGCGGCTGTGGACGGCCGGCTACCTGGGCGAGCACCGCCCGGACCACCTCACCGCGCTGGCCCTCGACCTCACCGGGGAGCTGGACGCCGCCGCGCTGACGGCCGCGCTCGGCGACGTGGTGGCCCGGCACGAGGCGCTGCGCACCGTCCTGCCGTACGGCCCGGACGGCCCGGAGCAGCGCGTCCTCGACCCGGCGCAGGCCCCGGCCGCGCCGCAGCGCGAGGACGTCCCGCCCGAGCTGCTGGACGAGCGGATCGCCGCCGGACTCGACCGCGGCTTCGACCTGTTGACGGAGCCGCCGCTGCGCACCGCACTGCTGCGCAGCGGCCCGGACCGGCACACCCTGCTGCTGGTGCTGCACCACGCGGCGGTGGACGGGCACGGCCTCCGACCGTTGCTGGCCGACCTGCGGTCCGCCTACCGGGCCCGGGCGGGCGGCCGGGCCCCGGCGTGGCCGGCCCCGGCCGTCCAGTTCGCGGACTGCGCCCTGTGGCTGCGCGGGCGGCTCGGCGAGGAGTCCCGGCCGGACGGTCCGGCCGCTCGCCAGGAGGCCCACTGGCGGGCCGAGTTGGCGGCCCTGCCGCCGTGGCGGGGGCTGCCGGAGGCGACCGGGGTGCCGGGCGCCGCGCCGGGTGAGGCCGGCACCGTGCGGTTCGCCCTCGACGCGGCGGCGCACCGGCGGCTGGCCGCGGCCGCCCGGGCCTGCTCGGCCGGCACCGGGATGCTGTTGCAGGCGGCGTTCGCCGCCGCCCTGGGCGACCTGGGCGCCGGTCGCGACCTGGCGCTCGGCGTGCCGCTGGCCGGCCGGGACGACGAGGCGCTGGACGGCGTGGTCGGCTGCCTGGTGAACACCGTGGTGCTGCGGGTCGACCTGTCCGGCGCCCCGGACGCCCGCACCCTGGTCGGCCGGGTGCGGGAACGGTTGCTGGCCGCGCACGCCAACCAGGACCTGCCGTTCGACCGGGTGGTGGAGCTGCTCAACCCGCCCCGGGAGGCCGGCCGCCAGCCGCTGTTCGGGGTGGCGCTCTCCCATCTGGTGCGGCCCGCCCCGCCCGGTGCGGACGTGCGCTGGACGGACGCCCTGACGGCCGTCGAGCGGCCCGTCCCGGCCACCCGCACCGCCGTCGACCTGCTGCTCCAGCTGGTGGAGCGGCGTGCCGCGGACGGCTCGCCGGACGGGCTGGAGTGCACCCTGGTGCACGCGCTGGAGCGCTGCGACGGCCCGTCCGCCGGTCGGGTGGCGGCCGCCTTCCGGCGGCGGGTCGCCGCGTTCTGCGACGCGTTGAACGGCCCCGACACGTTGAACGGCCCCGACGAGCCCCGCTGCCCCGACGAGCCCCGCTGCCCCGACGAGCCCCGCTGCCCCGACGAGCCGCGCCGCCCCGACGAACGCGCCGCCCCGGCCGGTCGGGCGACGCCGCCGGTCCGCGAGTTTCCCACCACCACTGAGACGAGGTCCCGATGAGCAGCACCAACCCCTTCGACGACGAGCAGGGCGCCTTCCTGGTCCTGGTGAACGAGGAGAACCAGCACGCGCTCTGGCCCGCCTTCGTCGAGGTGCCCGCCGGCTGGCGGAGCGTGTTCGGCGAGGAGACCAGGCAGGCCTGCCTGGACTACGTCGAGAAGCACTGGACCGACCTGCGCCCGCGCAGCCTGGCCGAGGCGATGGACGCCCGCGTCGACTGAGCCCGGCCGACCGGTTCCATCAGGGCTGTTCCGCCCTGGCTTAAGGATCTTCCGCCCCCTGAACGGGAACTGACAGCATGTCAGGGACGGGCGCGGGGCCGGCCCGTAGCGACGCGGTGCGGCGCGCCCGGGTTCCCCCACACCCGGCCGCGCCGCCCGCGGACCGGCCCCGGAGCCCCGCAGGCACCCGATCGCCGCCCGTCCGGGCCGAGCGAGCCCCGCCGCCCGACCTCCCGATCCCTCACAAGGAGTCACCGATGACCGCCGCCACACCGCGGGCCGAGCGCACCGCCCGCCCCCGGCACTACCTGATGTGCCGCCCCACCCACTTCGAGGTCAGCTACGCGATCAACCCGTGGATGGACCCGGCGAAGCCCGTCGACACCGGGCTCGCCGTCGCGCAGTGGGAGCGGCTGCACGCCCTCTACCGGGAGTTCGGCCACCGGGTGGAGCTGATCGACCCGATCCCCGGTCTGCCGGACATGGTGTACGCCGCCAACGGCGCCACCGTGGTGGACGGCAAGGTGCTCGGCGCGCGCTTCCGCAACGCGGAGCGGGCCGCCGAGGGCCCGGCCTACCTGGAGTGGTTCCGCTCGCACGGCTACGCCGACCGGCACGACCCGCAGCACGTCAACGAGGGCGAGGGCGACTTCCTGGTCACCGCCTCGTACGTGCTCGCCGGCCGGGGCTTCCGCAGCACGCCGGCGGGCCACGAGGAGGCGCAGGAGTTCTTCGGCCGCCCGGTGATCGGCCTGCAGCTGGTCGACCCGCGCTACTACCACCTGGACACCGCGCTGGCCGTCCTGGACGGCGACGAGGTGATGTACCACCCGGACGCCTTCTCCTCGGGCAGCCGGGCGGTGCTGCGCCGCCTCTTCCCGGACGCGGTGCTCGCCGACGCCGACGACGCGGCCGTGTTCGGCCTCAACGCGGTGAGCGACGGCCGGCACGTGTTCCTGCCGGAGGCGGCCACCGGCCTCGCCGTCAAGCTGCGCGAGCGCGGCTTCGAGCCGATCGGCGTCGACCTGTCGGAGCTGCTCAAGGGCGGCGGCAGCGTCAAGTGCTGCACGTTGGAGCTGCGTCACCGCGACTGACCGGCCGTCCGCCCCGGGGCCCTCGGTGGCCCCGGGGCGGACGTGCGCCCGGGCCCGGCGCCCACGAGGCACGCCGCACCCGCGCACCCCGTACGCCCGGCCCGCGCCGCGCACCCGGCCGGGGCGGGCACGATGACGCCGACGGGCCGGGGGCGCCCCCCCCCGCCCCGGCGCCCCCCCCCGGGGGCCCCCCCCCCCCCCCTCCCGCGCCGCCCCCCGCCCGCCCCGGCCCGCCCCCCCGGCCCGGGGCCCCGCCGCGGCCCCCGCCGGCCGCGCCCCCGGCGGGCGGGGGGGCCCCGTCGCCGCCGGGGCCCGGGCGGCAGGCGGCGGGCCGGGGCCCGCCCGCCCGGTCGGCGTCCCGCCCGGCCGGTAGCGCTCAGCCGGCCCGCGGCGCGCCCGGCCGGGAGCCCTCGACCCAGCGCTTCAACAGCGCCGCCGCCGCGCCCGAGTCGACCGCCTCGGCGGCCCGGGGCAGCACCGCGGCCAGCCGCTCGGACACCGGCCGCCGCGACGGCTCCAGCGCGGCCAGGCCGGCCGCCGCGGAGAGCAGGACGGCGTCGCGCACCGGCCCGCGCGCGCCGTCCAGGACGGCCCGCACCACCTCCGCGTTGTGGGCCGCGTCGCCCCCGCGCAGCGCGTCCGGAGCCGCGGTGGGGATGCCGAGCCCGCGCGGGTCGAGCCGCTCCTCGACGACCTCCCCGCCGGTCGCCGACCAGACCGTCGAGGTGGTGGCGACGGACAGCTCGTCGAGGCCGTCGTCACCCCGGAAGACCAGCGCGTCGACGCCCTGGCGGGCGAACACGGCGGCGATCAGCGGGCCCAGCCGCGGGTCGGCGACGCCGACCGCCATCGCCGTCGGCGAGGCCGGGTTGGTCAGCGGGCCCAGCGCGTTGAACGCCGTCGGCACGCCCAACTCGCGCCGGGCGACGGCCGCGTGGCGGAAGGCGGGGTGGAAGGCCGGGGCGAAGCAGAAGCCGATGCCGACCTCGCGCACCGAGCGGGCCACCTCCTGCGCCGACAGCTCCAGGGCGATGCCGAGCCGCTCCAGGACGTCGGCCGAGCCGGAGGCCGAGGAGGCCGAGCGGTTGCCGTGCTTGACCACCCGGGCGCCGGCCGCGGCCGCCACGATCGCGGCCATGGTGGAGACGTTGACGGTCTTCGCGCCGTCCCCGCCGGTGCCGACGATGTCCAGCGTCGGCCCGGGCACGTCCACCCGCACGGTGTGCTCGCGGGCGGACCGGACCAGCCCGTCGACCTCCTCGGCGGTCTCGCCCTTGGCCCGCAGCGCCACCAGGAAGCCGGCCAGCTGCGCCGGGGCCGCCTCGCCGCGCATCACCCGGTCCATCGCCCAGCCGGTGTCGGCGGCGCTCAGGTCCGTTCCGGCGATCAGTGCCGCGAGCAGCCGCGGCCAGTCTCGCGTGTCAGAATTCCCAGTCACGGGGCACCCGTTTCCGCTCGTCGTTTCCCGGTGGCGCGGTCAGCGGCCGACGCCGGCCGCGAGGAAGTTCTCCAGCAGTTGCATCCCGCCGGTGGTGGTGATGCTCTCGGGGTGGAACTGCACCGACTCGATCGGCAGGCTGCGGTGGCGCATGCCCATGACGTAGCCGTCGTCGTCGGCGGTGGCGGTGAGTTCCAGCTCCTCGGGCAGCGGCGAGGTGACGATCAGCGAGTGGTACCTGGTCGCGGTCAGGCTGTTGCCGAGGCCCGCGAACAGGCCGCGCCCGTCGTGGGTGACGGTGCTGGTGCGGCCGTGCATCAGCCGGTCGGCGACCTCGACCCGGCCGCCGAAGGCCAGCCCGATCGCCTGGTGGCCCAGGCAGACGCCGAGCAGCGGCACCCGCCCGGCGAAGTGGTGGACCAGCTCGACGTGCCCGGAGGCCGCCGGGTGGCCGGGGCCGGGGCCGAGCACGACCGCGTCCGGCCCGGAGGCCGCCAGCTGCTCCGGGGTGCGGGTGTGCGAGCGGACCACCTCGGTGTCCGCGCCGAGCGCCCGCAGGTACTGGTCGATGATGTGGACGAAGCTGTCCCGCGCGTCCACCAGCAGAACCTTCACGCCGTCAACTCCTCACCCGTCAGGGCCCAGTAGGCGGCGCCCAGTTTCGCCAGCGTCTCGTTCCACTCGCCCTCGGGCGTGGAGTCGGCGACGATCCCCGCCGAGCTCTGCACGGAGTACACCGCCCCGTCGTGCGCGATCGTCCGGATGCACAGCGCCAGTTCGCTCCAGCCGCCGACGTCGATCAGGCCGACGGCGCCCGCGTAGGCCCCGCGCGGCTCCCGCTCGATCTCGTGGATGATCTCCATGGCGCGCAGCTTCGGCGCGCCGGTCATGGTCCCGGCCGGGAAGGTCGCGCACAGCGACCGCCAGACGTCGGCGTCCTCCTCCAGCTCGGCGCTGACCGTCGACACCAGGTGGAAGACGTGCGAGAAGGTCTCCACCACCATCAGGTCGTCGGCGGCCAGGGTGTGCGGGCGGCAGACCCGGCTGATGTCGTTGCGCGAGAGGTCGACCAGCATCACGTGCTCGGCCTGCTCCTTGGGGCTGGCGAGCAGCGCCTTGATCCGCCGCTCGTTCTCCTCCTCGTCCGCGTCGCGGCGGGTGGTGCCGGCGATCGGGCGCATCACGATCCGGCCGTCCTCGATCCGGAACAGCAGCTCGGGGCTGGCCCCGATCAGCGTGCCCCCGCCGTTCGGCAGCAGGTACATGTGCGGGGAGGGGTTGCGCGAGCGCAGCCGCCGGTAGACCTCGACCGGGGTGAGCGCGGTGCGCACGTCGATCCGGTGGCCGACCTGGATCTGGTAGATGTCGCCGACCCGGATGTGCTCCAGGCAGCGCTCGACCCAGCCGTGGAAGGTGTCGCGGTCCACGCTGTCCTGCACCGACCGCGGGCGGACGGCGGGCGGGCACGCGGCCGGCGGGTCCTGCCAGGCGGCCTCCCGGGCGGCGCCCGGGACGTCGTACCGGCCCTGCCCGTCGAAGGCCGGGCAGTCCGCGCTCAGCAGCACCGGCGGTCCGGCCGGGTCGTAGCGGACGGCGTCGCGGAAGAGCGTCAGCACGGCGTCCGGGCGGGCCGGCGGCTGCGCCCGCGGCGGCAGGTCCTCCATGTGCCAGGCGGCGTCGTAGCCGAACCGGGCGAGGAAGCCGAAGTGGAAGCGGTCGCCGGGCAGTTCCCGGTCCGGGGCGAACAGGGCCTGCGCGCGCCGCAGGAACTCCCAGGTCCTGGCCGGGTCGTCGGCCGCCAGCCGGCCGGGGGCGCCGGCGGCGGGGGCGAGGCCCGCGGCCAGGGCGGCCGCCCGCAGGCCCGCGGCGAGCTCCGCCGCGCCGTCGATCTCCAGGTGGGAGCCGTACAGCCGGATCTCGGCGAGCCGGCCGCAGCCGACGACGGCCGGTCCGCCCGGCCGCCCGGACTCGGTGAGGCTCTCCAGCAGGTAGACCTCGTCCTGACCGTGCCGCCGGCTCAGCCGGGTGTACAGCTCCAGCGGGTCGTGCGACGGCAGCGGCACGGCGCCGAGCCGGACGGCGAACGGAGGGTGCGATGGCGCGTCTGGCATCGGAATCCTCATCGTGAAAGGCCGGCTGGGTACGGCCGGTGGACGAATGGTCTCCAGTCAATCCGTTGTTCCGGGAAGGCGGTCAGACCAGTTCTCCGGTGCGGAGGCAGGCCAATTCGTCGACGCTTGACCTTCTTTCCGCGGCCGGGCTGCAATGAGCGGGCCAGCGATTTCCGTTCCCATCCGAGGGCCGTGATGAATCGAATTCCGCAGACCGGAGCACGTGCCGCCTGGCGTTCCCTCCCGGCGGCCCAGCAACCGCAGTGGCCGGACCGGGCGGCGCTGCGCGAGGTGGTCGCCGACCTGACGGCCGCCCCGCCCCTGGTCCTCGCCGAGGAGTGCGACCGGCTGACCGACCGGATGGCCGCCGTCGCCCGCGGCGAGGCCTTCGTCCTGCAGGGCGGCGACTGCGCCGAGACCTTCGCGGGCCTCACCGCCGACGCGGTCACCGCCAAGCTGCGCACCCTGCTGCAGATGGCCGTGGTGCTGACCTACGCGGGCGGCGTCCCGGTGGTGAAGGTCGGCCGGCTGGCCGGGCAGTACGCCAAGCCGCGCTCCCAGCCGGACGAGACCAGGGGCGGCGTCAGCCTGCCCTCCTACCGCGGTGACGCGGTCAACGGCCCGGACTTCACCGAGTCGTCCCGCCGCCCGGACCCGGCCCGGCTGCGGCGGATGTACGAGGCGTCGGCCGTCACCCTCAACCTGGTGCGCGGCTTCGCGGCCGGCGGCAGCGCCTCCCTCTACCAGGCGCACCAGTGGAACCGGGGCTTCCTGGAGGACTCCGCCGAGGGCCGGCGCTACGAGGAGCTGGCCGACGGCGTGGACCGCGCGCTGCGCTTCCTGCAGGCCTGCGGCTGCGACCCGGCCGGGCTGCTGGAGGCCGAGTTCTTCGCCAGCCACGAGGGGCTGCTGCTGGACTACGAGCAGGCCCTCACCCGCACCGACCCGCGCACCGGGGCGGACTACGCGACCAGCGGCCACCTGCTCTGGCTCGGCGAGCGGACCAGGGGCCTGGACGACGCGCACGTCGCCTACTTCGCCGGCGTCCGCAACCCCGTCGCCGTCAAGCTCGGCCCGGCGACCACCGCGGACGAGGTGCTCGGCTACGTCGACCGCCTCGACCCCGAGCGCCGCCCCGGCCGGCTGGCCTTCGTGGCGCGGATGGGCGCCGGCCGGGTGCGCGAACTGCTGCCGCCGCTGGTCGAGAAGGTCGCGGCGGAGGGCGCGCAGGTCGCCTGGATCTGCGACCCGATGCACGGCAACACCGTGCAGACCGAGGACGGCCGCAAGACCCGCCGGTTCGACGACATCCTCGACGAGGTGGCCGGGTTCTTCGCGGTGCACCGGGAGCTGGGCACGCACGCGGGCGGCATCCACGTGGAGCTCACCGGCGACGACGTCACCGAGTGCCTCGGCGGCGGGGACGGGGTGCGCGCCGAGGACCTGCACCACCGCTACGAGACGGCCTGCGACCCGCGGCTGAACCACCGCCAGTCGCTCGACCTCGCCTTCCGGGTCGCGGAGCTGATGAAGGGCTGACCCCGGGGGCGCCGGGGGCCCCGGAGCGCGATCGTGCCCGCCGGCGCCCGGTGCCCCCGGCGGCACGCGACGGCCGGGGCGGTGCGCGCCGACCCCGGCCATTCGGCAATTCCCCCCGCAATTCGGTCCCGCCACCCCGGTGGGCGGGTGCGGGGAACAGGCCTGCCGTCGGCGTGTTTTCAGGAGAACTGAAATTCGTTGACCCGTTGACGAGCCCGTCCTTAGAGTGCCTTGCGATCTGCGCCTGTTCCTCTGGGGGGAGTGGAAACGGTGGGGCACCGACCTGATTCCGGCATACGCCACGACGGCGGCGGGACACCCGTGCCGTCGGTCGCCTTCCGCATCCTCGGACCGCTGGAGGCGCTCGTCGACGGGCGCCCTCTGAACCTCGGCGGGATCCGCCAGCAGACGGTGCTCGCCGCCCTCCTGCTCGACGCCAACCGGGTGGTCAGCGTGGAGCGCCTGGTCCGGGCGCTGTACGAGGAGGCGCCGCCGGCCACCGCCCGCGCGCAGCTCCAGATCAGCGTCTCCGCGCTGCGCCGGCTGTTCGCCGCGCACGGCCTCTCCGACGTCATCACCACCCACCCGCAGGGCTACCTGATCGGGGTGGCGGACGACCAGCTCGACCTGCTGCGCGCCCGCGCCCTGGTCGGCCGGGCGCGGCCGCTGCGCGACCGGGGGCGGCGGGCCGAGGCCGCCGAGCTCTTCCGCGAGGCGCTGGTGCTGTGGCGCGGCGACCCGCTCGGCGGCCTGCCCAGCGAGGTGGTCCGCTCCGCCGCGACGGCGCTCACCGAGCAGTGGGCGGCCGCGACCGAGGAGCGCCTCCAGCTGGAGCTCGCGCTCGGCCGGCACGGCGAGGTCGTCGGGGAACTCCTCTCCCTGGTCGACGAGTTCCCGCTGCGGGAGCGGCTGCGCGGCCAGCTGATGCTGGCGCTGTACCGCTCGGGGCGGCAGGCGGAGGCGCTGCGGGTCTACCGCGACGCCCGGCAGTGGATGATCGACGAGCTCGGCGTCGAGCCGGACCCGCGGCTCAAGCGGCTCGAGCACGCCATCCTCGCCACCGACCCCCGGCTCGACCTCCCCGGCACCGGCCCGTCCGCCGCCCCGGCCGGCCGCCCGCCCGCCGGCCCGCCCGCCGCCACGGCACCCACCGCCCCCGCGGCCCCCGTCACCGTCCCCGAGATGCTCCCCGCCGACCTGGCGGACTTCACCGGCCGCGAGGACCTGCTCGCCGGGCTGCGCGAGCGGCTCCTGCTCGGCTCCCACGAGCAGTCCCGGCTGGCCGTCCCGGTCGTCTCCGTCGTCGGAAAGGCCGGGGTCGGCAAGACCGCCCTGGCCGTCCACGCCGCCCACCAGATCGCCGCCGAGTTCCCCGGCGGGCAGCTCTTCGCCGACCTGCACGGCGCGGCCCCCGACACCGTCGGACCGGCCCAGGTCCTGGAGCGCTTCCTGCGGGCCCTCGGCGTCAACGGCACCGCCGTCCCCGAGGGCCTGGAGGAACGGGCCGAGATGTACCGCGCGCTGCTCGCCGAACGCCGCGTGCTGATCGTCCTGGACAACGTCGCCACCGAGCACCAGATCACCCCGTTGCTGCCCGGCAAGCCCACGTCGGCGGTGATCGTCACCAGCCGGCGGCACATCGGCAGCCTCGCCGGGGCCGTCCGGGTGGACGTGCCCACCCTCGCCCCCGGGCAGTCGGCCGAACTGCTCGGGCGGATCGCCGGCCCCGGGCGGGTCGCCGCCGAGCCGGCGGCCGCCGCGGCGCTGGCCGAGCTCTGCGGCCACCTGCCGCTGGCGCTGCGCATCGCGGGTGCCCGGCTCGCCGCCCGGCCGCACTGGGAGCTCACCGAGCTGGCGGAGCGCCTGGAGGACGAGACCCGCCGGCTCGACGAGCTCAAGTACGCCGACGTCGGCATCCGGGCCGGCCTGTCGCTGACCTACGACGGCGTCAGCGAGGACGCCCGGCGGCTGCTGCGCAGGCTCGCCCTGGTCGACGAGGGGCCGTTCTCGGCCTGGGTCGGGATGGCGCTGCTCGACCTGCCCGAGCACCGGGTCCAGGACCTGATCGACGAACTCTCCGACGCCCAGCTGCTGGACGCCGTCGCCGCCGCGCCCGGGCGCCACACCCAGTACCGGCTGCACAACCTGATCCGGGTCTTCGCGCGCGAGCGCCTGGTGGCGGAGGAGGGCGCCGAGGCCCGGGAGGCCGCGCTGACCCGGGTGCTCGGCTGCTTCCTCCACCTGCTGGTCGAGGCGCGCCGGCGCGAGTACGGGCGGGACGTGCTGATCCGCGGCCGCGGCACCGCGCTGCACCCGCTGCCCGACCGCACGGTGGACCGCATCCTGGCCGAACCGCTGCTGTGGTTCTCCCGGGAGCGCCCGATGCTCGTCGCGCGGGTCAGACAGGCGGCCGTGATGGGCCTCACCGCGCACTGCTGGGAGCTCGCCGTCACCGCGGTCACCTTCCTGGAGACCCACGGCCGGCTGGACGACTGGCGGGTCACCCACGAACTCGCCCTCGCCGCGGCCCGCAAGGGCGGCGACCGGCTCGGCCAGGCCGCCACGCTGCACTCGCTCGGCTCGCTCGCCCTGACCCGGCAGAACTTCGCCGCAGCCGAGGAGCGCTTCCGGCAGGCCGCCGGGATCTTCACCGAGCTCGGCGACGACCTCGGCTCCGCGCTCACCGCCCGCGGCCTCGGCTACCTGGCCCGGGTGGACGGCCGGCCCGACGAGGCGACCCGCCACTACCAGGCGGCCCTCACCGTGCTGCGGGCCGGCGGCGACTCGGTGGCCGTCGCCTACGTCCTGCACAACCTCGCCCAGCTCAGGCTGGGGGCGGGGGACGAGACCGGGGCCGCCGAACTGCTCGACGAGGCACTGCGGTTGAGCCGGGAGGGGCGCGGGCGCCGGGTCGAGGCGCAGGTGCTCCACCGGATGGGCCAGGGCCACCTGGAACGCGGGGACCACGACCGGGCCCTGGAGGCCTTCTCGCAGGCCCTCGACGTGGTCCGGCTGATCGGCGACCACACCGGTGAGATCTACGCGCTGCACGGCATCGGCGCGGCCCGGCACCGGCTCGGCGAGACGGGCGAGGCCGCGCACGCCCTGCACCGCGCCCTGGTCCTCGCGGAGGCCGCCAATGAGCGCCTGATCATGGGCCGGATCCTGGTCACCCTGGGCGAGTTGGCGCTCGGCACCGGCGAGGCCGAACGGGCCGCCGAGCACCTCAGACGGGCCCGGCTGGTGTTCCGGCTGATGCGCACACCGGCCGAGGAGGCCCGCACGCTCGACCTGCTGCGCGCGGCCCGGCTGGCCGCCGGTCAGCCCGGGCCGGCCGGGCCGGCCCCTCCGACGGAGGCCGGGCCGGACACCGCCCGGCCCGGGCGGTGGGCCCGGCCGGACCCGAGGGCCCAGCCGCCGCGGCCCGCCCGCCCCGTCCGGTCGGCCTGCCCCGCCCCGCCCGGCCCGGCGGCCCAGCCCGGGCGGCCCGGCCAGCCCGCCGGCCCCGCCCAGCCCGTTCACCCTCCTCAGCCCGTTCAGCCCGTTCAGTCGGCGACGAACGCCACCGCGTAGTGGTTCAGCGAGAGGGTGAGGTTCACCCGGTGCCCTGACCCGCCGTCGGGGATCCGGAAGGTGGCCGCCACCTCGGGGTGCGCGGTACAGAGGCCGAGTGCGGTGAAGTACCGGTCGACGTCGAAGACCAGCCGGTAGAGGCCCCGCCCGCCGTCCGTCCCGCCCCACTCGTCGATCCGGCCGCTCGCGTCGGTCCTGCGCTCGACCACCGGCACCCACTCGTCGTCCACGAGCGACTCCAGCCGCGCGTCGAGTCCGGCGGCGGAGCGCCCGTGGACGCCGTCCAGCGCTTCGACGATGACCTTCCCCATGCTCAGCCCACCCGTTCCACGCGTGACGACGGCGACGACCTGCGCGGTCCACCCGGAATGTCGGCCATGAATAACCACTCCTTACCTCAGTACACGATGCATCGGGAAAAGGGCGCGTCGAGCCTATTGTCGGGAGCCGCGCTATCGGCCCGCCATCGAATGCTTATTTGTTCGAAAAGTCTTGACGGGTGCTCATTCCCGCCCAGTAAAGTCACCGCTGCCAGCCACATTCACCCGCCGCCGCACACCGCGACCCCCGTCCGGGCGTCCGTCCGGTGGCGTTCCCGAAAGAGGCGGAAATACCCATGTCCTCGAAATCCGTCCCCACCGCACGACGGCTCCGGGTGTTCGACTCGACGCTGCGCGACGGCGAGCAGGCCCCCGGCAACGCGATGAACCCCGAGCAGAAGCTGGAGCTGGCCCTCGCCATCGAGGCCACCGGCGTCGACACCATCGAGGCCGGCTTCCCGAGTTCGTCACCGCGCGACTTCGAGGCGGCGAGACTCATCTCGGGGGCGCTCACCACCGCCAAGGTGGCCACCCTCAACCGGGCGGTCCGCTCGGACATCGAGCTGGCCGCCGAGGCCGCCGGCACCGGCCACCAGATCCAGATCATGGCCACCGGCAGCGACGTGCACCTGGAGCACAAGCGCGGCCTCACCCGCGCCGAGGGCCTCCACGAGATCGTCGACAGCATCCGGTTCGCCCGTGAGCTGGGCTTCACCGACATCACGCTCGGCCTGGAGGACGCCAGCCGGGGCAGCGACGACCTGCTGCGCCCGATGATCGAGGCCGGCATCGCCGAGGGCGCCCGCACGGTGGCGCTCGCCGACACCACCGGCTGCCTGCTCCCGGCCGAGTTCGGCGCGCAGGTCGCCCGGGTCCGCTCCTGGATACCCGACGACGTCATCCTGTCCACCCACTGCCACCAGGACCTCGGGCTCTCCCTCGCCAACGCCCTGGCCGGCGTCGCGGCGGGCGCGGACGAGGTGCAGGCCACCATCGCTGGCATCGGCGAGCGCGCCGGCAACACCCCGCTGGAGGAGCTCGCCGCCGTGCTGCTCTACAAGGGCGAGCAGCTGGGCGTCACGAGCGTGCTGCGCACCGAGAAGTTCTACCCGGCCTATCAGCTGCTGGCCCGCATCATCGGAATGTCCACCCCGCGCAACAAGGCCATTTTCGGCGAGAACGCCTTCGCCACCCAGGCCGGAATCCACCAGGCCGGCATGCTGCGCAATCCGGTGACCTACGAGTACGTCGAACCGCACAGCTTCGGCCGGGAGCGCGGAATCCTCATCGGCCGGCACTCCGGGCGCACCGTGGTCCGCAACCTGTTCGACCAGATGGGCCTCGGCGCCGAGCGCGACCTGCTCGACGAGATCTACGACACCTACATCGCCGACCGCGCCGACGGCACCTGCGTCGAGCTCGGCGAACTGCGCGAGATCATCGCCGGCCGCCTGCGCCGCACCGCCGACGCCGCCGGGATGGCGGTGGCCGGGCGATGAGCGGCACCGCGCGCAACCTGATCGAGAAGGTCTGGGAGAGCCACGTCGTCGACCGGGCCCCGGGCGAGCCCGACCTCCTCTACATCGACCTCCACCTGCTCCACGAGGCCAGCTCCCCGCAGGCCTTCGACGGCCTGCAGCTGGCCGGGCGCCGGGTCCGCCGGCCCGACCTCGCCCTCGCCCTGGAAGACCACAACGTGCCCACCAACACGCTGCTGGTCAAGGACGCGATGGGCAGCGCCCAGCTGGAGCGGCTGCGCGAGAACTGCGCCGAGCAGGGCATCGAGCTCTTCTCGCTGGGCGACGACCACCAGGGCATCGTCCACGTGGTGGCGCCCGAACTGGGCTTCGTGCGCCCCGGGATGACCGTGGTCTGCGGCGACAGCCACACCTCCACGCACGGCGCCTTCGGGGCGCTCGCCTTCGGCGTCGGCACCAGCGACGTGGAGCACGTCCTCGCCACCCAGACGCTGGCGCTCCCGCGCCCCCGGACGATGGCCGTCGAGTTCCTCGGCGAGCCGCCGGCCGACGTGACCCCGAAGGACCTGATCCTCGCCCTCATCGCGCACATCGGTGCCAACGGGGCCAACGGCTACGCGATCGAGTACCGCGGCCGGGCCGTCGAGAACCTCTCCATGGAGGGGCGGATGACGGTCTGCAACATGAGCATCGAGGCGGGTGCCCGGGCCGGTCTGATCGCCCCGGACGACACCACGCTGGACTACCTGCGCGAGCGCTGGGCGGACACCGACGCCGACTGGGACGAGGCCGAGCTCCACTGGCGCTCGCTGCGCACCGACGAGGGCGCCGCCTTCGACCGCGTCGTCGAGCTGGACGTCACCGGGCTGCGGCCGTTCGTCACCTGGGGCACCAACCCCGGCCAGGCCGTGCCGCTGGACGGCGCGGTGCCGGCGCCGGAGACCTTCGCGACCGCCGCCGAGCAGCAGGCCGCCCGACGGGCCCTGGAGTACATGGGCCTGGAGCCGGAGGTCGCCCTGCGCGACGTGCGGATCGACACGGTCTTCCTGGGCTCCTGCACCAACGGCCGGATCGAGGACCTCCGGGCCGCCGCCGACGTGCTGCGCGGCCGCAAGGTCTCCGACGGCATCACCATGCTCGTCGTCCCCGGCTCGATGGCCGTCCGGGCCCAGGCCGAGGAGGAGGGGCTGCACAAGGTGTTCCTGGACGCCGGCGCGCAGTGGCGGCTGTCCGGCTGCTCGATGTGCATGGGCATCAACGCCGACCGCCTGCAGGGCATCCAGCGGGTCGCCTCCACCTCCAACCGGAACTACGAGGGCCGGCAGGGCACCCACGCCCGCACCCACCTGGTCTCGCCCGTCGTCGCCGCCGCCACCGCCGTCGTCGGCCGGCTGGCCGCGCCGACCGAGCTGTGAGCGCCGCCGGGCGCACCAGCCCGACCCGTCCGTCCGCCCGGATCCGTCCGTCCACCCGGATCCGTCCGTCCGACCCGACCGCGCCGACCGCGCGCACCGACCAGCAGGGGGCACAGGCATGAGGGAGCCGCTCACGGCGCACACCGGACGGGCCGTCGCGCTCTCCCGGGACGACGTCGACACCGACCAGATCATCCCGGCCGAGTTCTGCAAGCGGCTCACCAAGTCCGGCTACGCCGACACCCTGTTCGGGCACTGGCGCAAGGAGCCCGGGTTCGTCCTGAACCAGCCGCAGCACCAGGACGCCAGCGTCCTGGTGGCGGGCCACAACTTCGGCACCGGCAGCTCCCGCGAGCACGCCGTGTGGGCGCTGCGCGACTGGGGCTTCCGGGCCGTCATCGCCACCAGCTTCGGCGACATCTTCCTGCGCAACGCGCTGAAGAACGGCCTGCTGGCCGTCGCCCTGCCGGTGCCCGTCGTCGCCGACCTCGCCGAACGGGCCCAGGCCGACCCGGAGTTCGGGATCACCGTCGACCTCGAGGCGCTCACCGTCACCGCCGCCGGCGGGACCTGGGAGTTCGAGGCGGACCACCGCGCCCGCTGGCTGCTGCTCAACGGCCTCGACGACATCGACGTGACCCTCCGCAAGGCCGACGCGATCGCCGCCTTCGAACAGCGCCGCCCCGCCTGGATGACCAGCATCACCCGCGGAGCCCTCTCCTCCCCGGAGGCGGCGCGCAGGCGCCGGGCCTCCTGACCACCGGCGCCCGCGGCGCCCCCGCCCGAGACACCGGGCCGTGCGGCGGTGACCCCGCCCGACCCCCGGCCGGCCCGGCCGGCCCGACCCGGAACCGGCCGGCCCCACCCCAGAAACGGTGAGACCCATGACCAAGACAGTGACCGTCATCCCCGGTGACGGCATCGGACCCGAGGTGACCCAGGAGGCCCTGGAGACCATCGACGCGCTGGGCCTGGACCTCGCGTTCGACGTCCTCGACCACGTCAACGCCGACACCTACCTGCGGACCGGGGTCTCCCTGTCCGACGAGGACTTCGAACGGATCAGGGCCAGCGACTCGGTGCTCTTCGGCGCCATCGGCGACCCCCGGGTGAAGACCTCGGACTACGGCCGCGGCGTCCTGCTGCGCCTGCGCTTCGACCTCGACCTCTACGTCAACCACCGCCCCGCCACCCTGCTGCACGAGCGGCTGAGCCCGCTGCGCGACGACCGGACCCGCGGCATCGACGCCGTGATCGTCCGGGAGAACACCGAGGGCCTCTACACCGACATCGGCGGCGTGCTGCGCGGCGGCACCGAGCACGAGATGGCGATCGACGCGGACGTCAGCACCCACATGGGCGTCTCGCGGGTGATGGAGTACGCCTACTCGATCGCCGAGCGCGGCGTCTGCATGGTCGACAAGTCCAACGCCGTGCGGCACGGCGGGCAGGTCTGGCAGCGGGCCTTCCGGGCGGCCGCCGACCGCAACCCCGGCATCCGCTCCACCCACCTCTACGTCGACGCCGCGGCGATGAAGCTGATCTCCGACCCGTCGCAGTTCGACGTCATCGTCACCAACAACTCCTACGGCGACATCCTCAGCGACCTGGCCGCCATGCTGGCCGGCGGTCTGGGCAACGCCGCCTCCGCCAACATCAACCCGGCGACCGGGTTCGGCCTGTACGAGCCGGTGCACGGCAGCGCGCCCGACATCGCCGGCCGGGGCATCGGCAACCCCTTCGGCGCGATCCTCAGCTCCGCGCTGATGCTGGAGCGCCTGGGCTGGGCGGCCGAGGCGAAGGCGGTCCAGCTGGCCGTCGGCACCGCCGTCGGGGAGGGCGCGTGCACCCCGGACCTCGGCGGCACCCTCGGCACCAAGGAGGCCGGCGCCGCGGTCCGGGCCGCCCTCAGGGCCTGACGCACCCCCACCGGCCCCCTGCCGCCGCCGTGGTCGCCCCACCGACCACGGCGGCCGCCGCGGTCGGTGCGCCGCCTCGACGGGCTCGTCCTAGCCCCAGGGGTTGTGCTCGCCCGACCGGTGGTCGGCGCGGACTCCGGCGGCCCGGAAGGCGGCGGTGCGGGCCACGGCGGTGCGGAACGCGGTGTGCTCGGTCATCTCGAACTGACTCCAAGTCCTGACGGCGGCCGGTCGGCAGCGGGGTAGGGACGGCTGCAGCCTGGCAGCCCCGGCCATCGGCCCGCTATCGACGCCGGCCGGCGCGCCCGCCCGGGCCCCCGCCGACCCCCACGGGGCGGATCGGGTGACGCGGGTTTGGCCACGGGGCCGCCACGGAACGACTTCCCACCGCACCGGCCGCAGCACCAGGCTGCCGCCCGGACCCGAGGGGTGGCAGGCATGGCCTCCGCAGGTTCCCAGGGAGGTCCCCCGCAGGCGCGGGCCCTCGTGCTCGCCCGCCGCCCCAAGCTCTGGATCGTCCCCGCCGTCCTGTGCGGGCTGGTGGCCGTGGTGCTCTCGCTGCTCTACATGGGCGGCATCGTCAACCCGGTCGGGCAGCTGCACCGGCTGCCGATCGCCCTGGTGAACGCCGACCGCAACGCGCCCCCGCCGGGCCGGGAGACGAACCTCGGCACCGAGCTGACCCGGGCCGTCGTCGCGAACACCCCGGCCGGCACCGTCGACTGGCGCCAGGTCGACCCGGACGAGGCGAACGAGCAGCTGGCCACCGGCAAGGTCTACGGCGCGCTGGTCGTCCCGGCGGACTTCACCCCCGCCGTCGAGGCACTGGCGGCCGGGCGGGCGACGGAGCAGCCCACCCTGACGGTGCTGACCAACCCCGGGCTCGGCAGCCTCGGCTCCTCGCTGGCCTCCCAGACCACCCAGGCCGCGGCCCACCAGGCCTCGCTGGCGGTCGGCAAGCAGCTGACCGCCGCCCTGCCGCCCGCCGGGGACCAGGGCACGGGCGGGCCCGACACCAGCCCCACCGCGCGGCTGCTGCTCGCCGACCCGCTCGCCGTCACCACCCGGGTCGGCCACCCGATCGGCACCCACAGCGGGCTCGGCCTGACCGCCTTCTACTACACGCTGCTGGCCGTGCTGATGGGCTTCATCGGCGGCAACATCATCCACAACGGCGTCGACACGGCGCTCGGCTACAGCGACAGCGAGCTCGGCCCCTGGCACACCCGGCGGCCGACCGTCCCGATCAGCCGCACCCAGACGCTGCTGCTGAAGATGGTCATGACGGCTGGGATCACCCTGCTCACCACCACCCTGGTGATGCTCTGCTCGATCACCCTGCTCGGCATGGACGCCCCGCACCAGGGACTGCTCTGGGTGTTCGCCTACTGCGCCAGCCTGGCCGTCGGCCTCGGCGTCCAGGCGATCAACGCGGCCTTCGGCGGCATCGGCCAGCTGGTGTCGATGTTCGTCTTCATCGCGTTCGCGCTGCCGTCCTCCGGGGCGACCATCCCGCTCCAGGCGGTGCCCGGGTTCTACCGCTTCCTGGCGACCTTCGAGCCGATGCGCCAGCTCAGCGACGGCATCCGGGCCATCCTCTTCTTCGACGCCCGGGCGGACGCGGGCCTCACCCGGGCCTGGATCATGATCGTGATCGGCACCGTGCTCGCGCTGGCCTTCGGCTTCGGGATGACCCGCTACTACGACCGCAAGGGCCTGCACCGCTGGACCCCGCAGGCCGGGTGAACCGGCCGCGGGCGCCCAGCCCCCGGCCTCAGCGGCCGATCGACAGCACCACCGCGCTGGTCCCGCCCCCGGGCGTCTGGTAGTCCACGGTGTCCCCGGCGCGGTGCCCGAGCAGCGCCCGGCCGAGCGGACTGTCGGCCGTCACCAGGTTCTGCTCCAGGTGCTCGGCGAGCTCCCCGACCGCCACGGTCTCCCGGGTGCCGTCCGCGAACCGGAGGGTCACGGTGGAGCCCACCCCCACCACGTCGGTGGCCGGCGGGCCCGCCACCTCCGCCTCGTGGAGCCGCAGCTCCAGCTCGGCGATCCGCCGGTCCAGCCGCAGCACGTCGGAGGCCCGCTGCAGCTCGTCCGCCGCGTCGGCCCGGTCGCCGACCGGGTCCTCCGCGCGCAGCGTCGCGGCGGCCCTGGCCCGCTCGGCGCGCAGCTGCGCCAGGTCCTCCTGCACCGCCCGCAGGCCCTCGGGACTGATGGGCTCGGGACCGCCTGTCATACCTGCTCCCGGGATCGCTGGTCGTCCGCTCACCGCACGGCGCTCTCCATTACCGCACCGCCCCGGACCCCCGGCAACTCCTTCCGGAGGACCTCCCCCTCGGCCCGGCACCGGAGCAGCGGCCGCCCCGGGGCGCGGTCGGCACGGCGCCGGAACGGCTGCCGGACGGGGGACCCCCTCCCTGCGGACGACCGGGTGGGGCCGGGTGTCACCGGGCGGGCGACGCCGGGTGTCGGCGCGCGAGCGACGCCGTCGGGACGACCGGTTCGAGGAAGACACTGGGCGTGCCGTGCCAGGACACGTGCAGGGCCTCCCTCGCCCGCGTGCACGCCACGAAGAGCAGGCTCAGCTCCCCGTTGAGGTCCTCCTGGTGCTGTTGCGGGTCGGTGTCCACCGGGGTGATCGCGCTCCGCATGGGCACCAGGCCGTCGCTCACGCCGGCCACGGCGACGTAGCGGAACTCCAGCCCCTTCATCCGGTGCATGGTGCCGACCCGGACACCGGGCGCCGGCGCGTTGCCGAGCAGCCAGGCCGGCGTCCCGGCCCGCTCCAGGGCCTGGGTGATGTCACGGCCGAGCCGGGCGGTCCGGGCGGCGACGCCGATGTCCTCGGGACTCACCCCCGAGGCGGTCCACTCCCCGACGCGGGCGACGAGGGCCCGGATCTCCTCGGCCTCGTCGACGTGGCCGTGCGTCTCGGGGCGGGCCCCGTGGAGGGTCGAGTGGTAGCCGGCGAGGGACTCCTCCCCGCCGTCCATGTCGTCGGGGCGCTCACCGGTGAGCAGGGACGCGGACCAGCTGAGGATCTCGTGCGTCGTCCGGTAGTTGATCCGCAGCCGGGAGGACCGCCCGACCACCTGGATCCCGAGCGAGCGCAGCGAGACCTTGTTCCCGTAGATCCGCTGGTGCGGGTCACCGGCGAGGAACAGGTCGTCCGGCCCGGGCGCGACGACCGCGCGCAGGAACCTCCACTGCGCGGGGTGCAGGTCCTGCGCCTCGTCGATCACCACGTGCCGGAACGGGCGTTCGTCCTGCTCGTCGAGCACCCGCGCGGCCTGCGCGCAGACCTGCAGGAAGGTCCACTCCCCGGCCTGCCGCAGCTCCTCCTCGAACGCGGCCACCGCCCGCCACAGCTGGGCCTTCCTCAGCGGGCCGAGGGCCGTCCCCCGGCCGGACCGGGACGCCTTCAGGTACTGCTCCGGGCTCTCGATCGCCTGGGCCAGGACGACCTGCCGCCACTCCTGGTCCAGGAAGACGTCGGTGAAGTCGACCCCGAGCCGGTCGGCGATCCGGCCCCAACGGGCGAGGACGGCGCGCTGGTTGAAGACGATCTTCAGCGGGGCGCCGCCGCGCGAACGGCGGAGGACCTCGTTCGCCAGCGCGTCGACGGTGACCACCCGGACCTTCGCCCTGGCCCGCTCGTCCGTGACGAGCAGCGTGAGGCACCGTTCCAGCTCCGCGGCGAGGTCCTTGGTGAAGGTGGTCAGCAGAATCGATCCGTCGGGTGCGTCCGCCGGCAACCGGCGCGCCAGGTGGTAGGCGCGGTGCAGGGCCACCACGGTCTTGCCGGTCCCGGGCCCGCCGGTGACGCGGGCGGGCCCGTTGTAGGAGTCCCGGTAGGCGATCCGGTACTGGGCCGGGTGGAGGAAGATCCGCCACGCGTCGAACGGGCGCTCCAGGATCTCCAGCAGCTCCTCGGGGCAGGACACCAGGGCGACCCGGCCGCGTGCGTGGGCCATCGCCGAGACCAGCCCGTCCTCGGGCTGCGCCGCGCTCACCGGGGCCGCCGTCCGGGCGTAGGCCTGGACGATCTCGCGGTCGACCTCCTCCGGCTCCATCCCGCTCGCGAGGCCGATCAGCACGTCGAACTGCTGCTCCGGCAGGACCCGGTGGAGCGCCTCCAGGTGGGCCTCGTCGGGGAGCAGCCGGATGATCGGCAGGATCTCCTCGTCGACGCCCAGGCTGCGCAGGACCTTGTCGGAGCGGTCGGCGAAGAGCCGCCGGGGCTCGTCGGTGGCAGCGGCCTTCAGGGACTCGGTCGCACGCTCCAGCGCGACGTCGTTGCGTATCTCGATGCCCTGGGTGGCGGTGTTGACCGAGCCCCGGTGCTTGCACGCCCAGTCGTTGGCCTTGTCGTGGGGGAGGACCTTCAGCAGGAGGTAGCCGTCACCCTCGTCCTCCTTGAGGACCACCCCGCGCCAGAAGGCGGTGATCCGGATGGTCCGGATCCGGGGATCCCGCTGGTGGGCGAGCTTCTCCAGGTGCAGGCCGGCGTGCGTGGCCCCGGTGAACTTCTCGAAGGCCTCGAACACCCGCCGCTGCACCGGCTTCTCCAGCGCCGTGAACTCCAGCAGGAAGTCCCGGTGCATCCCCAGCGTCGCCACGCGTCCCCCTCGTTGCGCGACTCGGTCGGTCGGGCGGTGTGCCCACTGTACTGGCCTGGACGATCACTCGGGCCGCGTACGGACGACCGCCGCACACACCCCGCGCCCGGCCCGCACCAGGGCGTGATTGACGCCCGTCGCACGGGCTGCGGCGGGGCGACCCGCGGCGGTCGAGTCCGCGGGGCGGCTTCGAGGCCGGGCCGATGCGGTGGCCCGCTGCCCGGGGGGCGGGCGGGGCCTTTTCGAGGGGGCGGAGGGTGGCGGTGATCACGCCGGGGGGTGGGGGGTGAGGGGTGCCAGGGGTGGTGCGGGGGGCGGCGGTTGGGGCGAAGGTGCTGGTCCGGGGCGTGCCGGGGGCGGCGGTGCGGTGCGGGCGGGGCGGGCGCCGGGGTGGGACCGCCCGAAGGGCCGGGGGCGGGCGAAGCTACCATGTGGGCAACACCCTCAGCTCGAAAGATGGACTTGTGACTGTCAACGACGACGTGTTCACGGACTGGAAGAACCGCGAGGAGATCGCGGAGTCGATGATCCCGATCATCGGGCGGCTGCACCGGGAGCGGGATGTCACCGTCCTGCTGCACAGCCGTTCCCTGGTGAACAAGTCGGTGGTCAGCATCCTGAAGACGCACCGCTTCGCCCGCCAGATAGCCGGCGAGGAGCTCTCGGTCACCGAGACGATGCCCTTCCTGAGCGCGCTGACCACCCTGGACCTCGGCCCGTCCCAGATCGACATCGGCATGCTCGCCGCGACCTACAAGGCCGACGACCACGGCCTGTCGGTCGAGGAGTTCACCGCCCGTGCCGTCTCCGGTGCCACCGGCGAGAACAAGCTGGAGCGCCGTGACGCCCGCGACGTCGTGCTGTACGGCTTCGGCCGGATCGGCCGCCTGGTCGCCCGCCTGCTGATCGAGAAGGCCTCCGGCAACGGTCTGCGCCTGAAGGCGATCGTGGTCCGCAACAGCGGCGGCGACGACATCGTCAAGCGCGCCTCGCTGCTGCGCCGCGACTCGATCCACGGCCCCTTCCAGGGCACGATCACCGTCGACGAGGCGAACAACAAGATCATCGCCAACGGCAACGAGATCACCGTGATCTACTCCGACGACCCGACCAAGGTCGACTACACGGAGTACGGGATCAAGGACGCCATCCTGATCGACAACACCGGTCGCTGGCGTGACCGCGAGGGGCTGTCCAAGCACCTGCGCCCCGGCATCGCCAAGGTCGTGCTGACCGCCCCGGGCAAGGGCGACGTCCCGAACATCGTCCACGGCGTCAACCACGACACCATCAAGCCGGACGAGCAGATCCTCTCCTGCGCCTCCTGCACCACCAACGCGATCGTCCCGCCGCTGAAGGCGATGGAGGACGAGTACGGCGTGCTGCGCGGCCACGTGGAGACCGTCCACTCGTTCACCAACGACCAGAACCTGCTGGACAACTACCACAAGGCCGACCGCCGCGGCCGCTCGGCGCCGCTGAACATGGTGATCACCGAGACCGGTGCCGCCTCGGCCGTCGCCAAGGCCCTGCCGGACCTCAAGGCGAAGATCACCGGCAGCTCGATCCGCGTCCCCGTGCCGGACGTCTCGATCGCCATCCTGAACCTGCAGCTGGCCCGCGAGGCCAACCGCGAGGAGGTCCTGGACTACCTGCGGGGCGTCTCGCTGACCTCGCCGCTGAAGCGCCAGATCGACTTCATCGACTCCCCGGACGCCGTCTCCAGCGACTTCATCGGCTCGCGGCACGCCTCGATCGTCGACGCGGGCGCCACCAAGGTCGAGGGCGACAACGCCATCCTCTACCTGTGGTACGACAACGAGTTCGGCTACTCCTGCCAGGTCATCCGGGTCGTCCAGTACGTCTCGGGCGTCGAGTACCCGACGTACCCGGCCCCGGCACTCTGATCCCGAGCCTGCCGGACGCCCGGACCATCCAGGGCTGACTCCCCGCGAAGGCGGCGGGGCGGCGACCACCACGGTCGCCGCCCCGCCGCCTTCCGGCGTTCCCGGGGCCTCGCCGGCGCCCCGGCCCTCCCGCGCGGACCCGTCGGGGCCGCACCGTCGACAGCAGGACACCGCGTGTCCTATGGTGAACAAAGTGTTCTGACCGAGAGGGAGGACCCGCGCACATGGCGGACACGTTCACCACCGACAAGACGGCCCTCGTCGACCTCGCCCACCGGCGGATGCGGGAGGCGATACCCGACACCGGCTGGACGGCGCGGCAGAAGCTCGCGCTGACCTGCCGGATCCTGTTCGACGCCGGCCACGACTCCGGTCTGGCCGGGCAGATCACCTGCCGGGCCGAGCGGCCCGGCACCTACTACACCCAGCGCCTCGGCCTCGGCTTCGACGAGATCACCGAGTCCAACCTGCTGCTCGTCGACGAGGACCTCAACGTCCTGGAGGGCGACGGCATGGCCAACCCGGCCAACCGCTTCCACAGCTGGGTCTACCGGGCCCGCCCGGACGTCACCTGCATCATCCACACCCACCCGCTGCACATCTCCGCGCTGTCCATGCTGGAGACCCCGCTCGTCGTCTCGCACATGGACATGTGCCCGCTGTACGACGACTGCGCGTTCCTGGAGAAGTGGCCCGGCATCCCGGTCGGCAACGAGGAGGGCGAGCTGATCTCGGCCGCCCTCGGGGACAAGCGGGCGCTGCTGCTCGCGCACCACGGCCAGCTGGTCGCCACCGGGAGCATCGAGGAGTCCTGCACCCTCGCCCTGCTCTTCGAGCGGGCCGCCAGGCTCCAGCTGCTGGCCTCCGCCGCCGGGCGGATCCAGGAGATCCCCGAGCTGCTCGCCCAGGAGGCCCACGACTGGATCTCCACCCCCAAGCGCGGCCAGGCCACCTTCGCCTACTACGCCCGCCGCGCCCTGCGGGCCGGCCACCGCGACGCGCTGTCCGCCACCGGAGAGGACGGTTCCTGAGATGTCGGCGTTGAACCTGGACGGTGTGATCGCCTACCCGGTCACCCCCTTCACCCCGGACGGCGAGCGGGTCGACGCCGACCGGCTGGCCGCCCTCGTCGAGCGCCTGGTGGCGAGCGGCGTGCACGCCGTCGCCCCGCTCGGCTCGACCGGCGAGAGCGCCTACCTGGAGGAGTCCGAGTGGCGCACGGCCGCCGAGGCCGCGGTCTCCGCGGTGGCCGGGCGGGTGCCGACGGTCGTCGGCGTCGCCGAGCTCACCACCCGGGGCGCGGTGCGGCGGGCGCGGCTGGCCGAGCGGGCCGGGGCGAGCGCGGTGATGGTGCTGCCGCTGTCGTACTGGCGGCTCGACGAGCGCGAGATCGTCCGGCACTACACGGAGGTCGCCGATGCCGTCGGGATCGAGGTGATGGTCTACAACAACCCGGCCACCGCCGGCGTCGACCTCGGCCCGGAGCTGATGGTCTCCCTGGTGGAGGGCGTGGAGAACATCACCATGGTCAAGGAGAGCACCGGAGACCTGGGCCGGATGCACCGGCTGCACCACCTCACCGGCGGCGAGCTGCC
This sequence comes from Kitasatospora sp. NPDC004745, assembly GCF_042873275.1. Classification (NCBI taxonomy): domain Bacteria; kingdom Bacillati; phylum Actinomycetota; class Actinomycetes; order Kitasatosporales; family Streptomycetaceae; genus Kitasatospora; species Kitasatospora sp. NPDC004745. The sequence continues at coordinate 99,969 of NZ_JBIALK010000001.1, forward strand.
CTTCTACAACGGGAGCAACCCGCTCGCCTTCGCGGCCCTCACCGCCGGCGCGGCCGGCTGGTGCACCGCGGCGCCCTGCCTGATCCCGGAGGAGACGCTGGCCCTGCACCGGGCGGTCCGGGCCGGGGACCTCGCCGGCGCGGCCGAGGTGTTCCGGCGGCAGCTCGGCGTCCTGCAGTTCATCGTCCGGGGCGGCCTGCCGACCACCGTCAAGGCCGGGCTCGCGCTGCGCGGCTTCGACGCCGGCGGCCCCCGGCCGCCGCTGCTGCCGCTGGACGCCGAACGGACGGCCGAACTGGCCGGCCTGCTGGCCGCGGTGGACGCCGGCCGGGTGGTCTGACCGGGCCGTCCCCGCGGACACGGCCCCGAGGGCGACCCTAGGGCAGCGGTGGGACGCGGTCCCCGGGCTCCGCGGGCTCGTCGTGGATCACCACCAGCACCACCGCGGGCTCGTCCCCGGTGCTGCGGCAGCGGTGCGGCACGGCCGCGTTGAAGTAGACGCTGTCGCCCGGGCCGAGCGGCACCGTCCGCTCCGGGAACTCCAGCTCGGCCGTGCCCGCGTGGACGAAGAGGAACTCCTCGCCCGCGTGCGACTTGAACGGCGCCGCGGCCCGGCCGGTCGGCGGGTACATCACGAACGGCGCCATCCGCTTGCCGGCCAGGCCGGTCGCGATCCCCTCGTACCGGGGGGCCCCGCGGCCGGCCTCGCCGGTCGTCAGCGGGGTGCGCTCGCCGGCCCGCACCACGGTGACCAGCTCGGGCTCGACCTCGTCGGAGAACAGCCGGCCGACGTCCACCCCCAGGGCGTTCGCCAGCTTCAGCGCCGTGGAGATCGACGGGTCGCTGATCCCGCGTTCCACCTTGGAGAGGTAGCTCTTCGTCACCCCCACCTGCGCCGCCAGGGCCTCCAGGCTGAGCCGGTTCTGCGTCCTCAGCGCCCTCAGTCGGCTGGCCATGCGCTACCCCTCGGTCCGGAAGATCGGCCCATTATCCCATCGGGCCCGGACGCCCTGCGGGCCCTGGCCGCGGGGGCGGCCGGACCTGCGGCTATCTTGAGGGGTCACGGACAGCCGGAGGGAGCGGGCGATGGGGATGGGTGGTCGGCGGATGGCCGCCGCGGCGGTGGCGGCCGGGGTGCTGGTGGGTGCGCTCACCGGGTGCTCCTCGGGCGGATCGGACACCGCGAAGGGCGCGTCGGGGACGGCCGCCCCGGCGTCGGGGACGGCTCCGGCGGCGAGCCCGGCCACGGGTGCGGCGTCCGCCTCCCCGGCGGCCGACGCCTCCGGTGCGGCGTCGCCCGCGGCTCCCGGCGCGGCCTCGGCGCCGGCCGCCGGGCCGTCCTCGGCGGCCTCGGCCCCCGCACCGGGCGGCAGCGGCGGGGCGCCCGTGCCGCCGCCGGCCGCGGCGACGCCCGGTCAGGACCTGGACGCGGTGCTGCTGGACGACCGGATCGTCGGCCGGGTGCTGCCCGACGCCAAGGCGATGACCGGCTGGGAGGAGGAGAAGCGGAAGGTCGACACCGCCGACCACACCACCACCTGCACCGCCGCGGCGCCCTGCACCGGCAAGCCGCTCAGCGGCTCGGTCCGGTTCTCCTCGGGGGACGTCGTCGCCCGCTTCTTCGTCGACACCCTGCCCAGCCGGGACGCCGCCAGGAACCGGCTGAAGGAGTCCTACGCCTCGTACACCGCCGGGCCGTTCCGCAAGGTCGACACCCCCGTGCTGGGCAGCGAGAGCCAGGCCTTCCAGGGCCAGCTGGCCGACGGCGAGGGCATCGGCATCGTGGTGCGTTCGGGCACCGTCGTCGCCAGCGTGACCACCGAGGGCGGGCCGGTCGACCTGGCCGCCACCCGGCGCTTCGCCGCCATGCTGGTCAAGCGGATCGAGCAGGCGCAGGCGGGCGCGACCCCCGACGCCGGCCTCGGCGTGGGCTGACGGAACGTCGGTCCGGGAGGCCCTGGCGGCCCCGGTGGTCCTGGCGGCCCCGGTGGTCCTGGCGGCCTGACGGCCTGACGGCAAGGCTGCCCCGCGCCGGCCACCCCGCGCCGGCCACCCCGCGCCGGCCACCCCGCCCGCCGCCTCGCCCGCCGCCCGCGAGGCCCCGAGCCGCTCCGGGCCCGGGGCCTCGCGGACGTCCGGACCCCCGACCGCCGCCGGCCGCGCCCGCCGCCCTCCCCGCCGGGCCCCTGGGCTGGGGAAACGGATGTCGGTCGGCCGTGATATCTACTCCTCTGGGGTGGTCGCCGCGCGGCCATGCGAAAGATGCCGACGATGTTCCAGGGGGGCCGTACATGGCGCTGTTCCGACGCCGCTCCGGCGGGGAGACCGGTCAGGACCGGGCCGGGTGGTTCGGGTTCGGGCGGCGCGCCGCCGAGCCCTCCGCCGCCGCACCGCGGCTGGACCCGGCCCTGGGGGACGAGTCCGTCCGCCTGATGCTCGGCCAGGCCCGCGCCGGGGACTGGGCGGCCCTCGGCCCGGCGCTGGCCGGCCTCGACGGCGCGGAGCTGAGCGGGGTCGTCGGCGCGATCGCCGACGTGCCCGGGGTCGAGGAGTGGACGGCCCGGGCCCTGGCCGAGCGGCCGGAGGACACCCTCGCCCTGCTGCTGTCCGGCGCCCGGCACGTGACCTGGGCCTGGGAGGCCCGCACCGGGGCCCGGGCCAAGCAGGTGTCCGAGGACCAGTGGCGGGTCTTCCACGAGCGGCTGGAGGTGGCCGAGGAGCAGCTGCTGGAGGTCGCCGAGCGCGAGCCGTCCTGGCTGGCCCCCTGGTTCTACCTGCAGATCAGCGCGCGCGGCGCCTCGCTGCCGCCGGAGGCCGCCACCTGCCGGTTCGAGGCCGCGGTGCGCCGGGTCCCCGGGCACCCGGCCTCGCACCGCCAGCGCCTGCAGCAGCTGTGCGCCAAGTGGGGCGGCTCGCACGAGGAGATGCACGCCTTCGCCCGCTCCTCGATGCTCGCCGCGCCGGAGGGCAGTCAGCTCGGCGAGCTGGTCGCGCTGGCGCACCTCGAGCGCTGGCTGGACCTCCCGGACGGCGAGGACCGCGCCTACCTGGCGAGCCCCGAGGTGGTGGCCGAGCTGCAGGAGGCCGCCTTCCGGTCGGTGCTGCACCCGGACTTCGTCCCGGTCCGCGGCTGGCAGGGCCCCTTCAACACCTTCGCGATGGTCTTCTCGCTGGCCGACCAGCGCAGGACGGCGCGGCTGCTGTTCGACGCGCTCGACGGCATGGTCACCGAGGCGCCCTGGCACTACCTGTCCGGCGATCCGGTCAAGGCCTTCCGCTCCCACCGGGACCGCTGCGCGTCCTGACGCCGCCCCCGCCCGAACCCCGTCACCCGCCCCGCGATCGAAAGAGCCTGCGGTGTCCCCTTCCGAGAACCCGGCCTCCGAGCACCCGACGAGCGCGCACACCTTCCAGGTGGACCTGCGCGGCCTGGTGGACCTCCTCTCCCACCACCTCTACTCCAGCCCGCGGGTGTACCTGCGCGAGCTGCTGCAGAACGCGGTGGACGCGATCTCCGCCCGCCGCGCGCTGGACCAGGACGCGCCCGCCCGGATCACCGTGCGCGCCGACGACGAGCTGAGCATCACCGACACCGGCATCGGCCTGACCGAGGCCGACGTCCACACCTTCCTCGCCACCATCGGCCGCAGCTCCAAGCGCGACGCCGAGGGCCGGCTGGACGGCGCCGGGCTGGCCCGGGCCCGCGGCGACTTCATCGGCCAGTTCGGCATCGGCCTGCTCGCCTGCTTCGTGGTCGCCGACGAGATCACCGTCGTCACCCGCTCCGCCGCCCGCCCGGACGCGCCGGTGATCGAGTGGCGCGGCGGCTCCGACGGCCGCTACACCATCCGCACCCTGCCCGCCTCGGCCCGCCCGGAGCCCGGCACCACCGTCACGCTCTCCCCGCGCGCCGACGCCGCCGAGTGGACGGGGCCGGGCCGGGTGCTGGCGCTGGCACGGGACTTCGGCAGCCTGCTGCGCCACGACGTGACGGTGGTGGACGCGAACGGCACCGAGCACCGGGTGAACCGCACCCCGCCGTGGGCCGAGCGGCACGGCTCGCCGCTCGCCCGGCGCGACGCACTGACCGCCTACTGCCGCGGCACCTTCGACTTCACCCCGCTCGACACCATCGACCTGGACCTCCCGCTGGTCGGCCTGCGCGGCGTCGCGTACGTCCTGCCGGACGCCGCCCCGCCCTCGCGCCGCTCCGGCCACCGGGTGCACCTCAAGGGCATGCTGCTCTCCGACCAGGCCGACGAACTGCTGCCGGACTGGGCGTTCTTCGTCCGCTGCGTGGTGGACACCGACGGCCTGCGCCCCACGGCCTCCCGCGAGGGCCTGTACGCGGACGAGACGCTGGCCGCCGTCCGCGACGCGCTGGGCGTGCGGATCCGCGACTGGCTGACCGGCCTGTCCGCGAGCGATCCGGCGCTGCTCCACCGCTTCCTCTCGGTGCACCACCTGGCGGTCAAGGAGCTCGCCCGCTACGACGACGAGCTGCTGCGGATGATGCTGCCGTGGCTGCCGTTCGAGACCACCGACGGCAACGTCACCCTGGACGAGTTCACCCGCAGCCACCCGGTGGTGCTGGTGACCCGCACCGTCGAGGAGTTCCGCCAGGTCGCCCCGATCGCCGGCGCGGCCGGCCTCGGCGTGGTCAACGGCGGCTACACCTACGACCGGGACTTGGTGCACCGGCTGCCCGAGATCCGCCCCGGCGTCTCGGTCGCCGACCTCGACCCGGGCACCGTCACCGCGCACCTGGACTCCGTCGACCCGGCCGCCGAGCTCGCCGCCGGGGCCTTCCTGACCATCGCCCGCGAGGTGGTCGGCCGGTTCGACTGCGACGTCGCGCTGCGCAGCTTCCACCCGACCAGCGCGCCCGCGCTGCTGCTGGACACCCGGGAGGCCCGGCACGAGCGCGCCCGCGCCCAGCTCGCCGACGAGGCGGACGGCCTGTGGGCGGACATCCTCGGCTCGCTGCGCGCCGAGGCGCCGCGCGCCCAGCTGGTGCTCAACCACCTCAACCCGCTGGTGCGCCGCGCCGCGACGGTCACCGACCGGGAGCTGGCCGTCACCGCCGTCGAGGCGCTGTACGGGCAGGCCGTGCTGATGACCCGCCGCCCGCTGAAGGCGAGCGAGAGCGCCCTGCTCAACCGCTCGTTCATCAGCCTGCTGGACCACGCCATGCTCGGCCACGAGTCGGCCGGCCCGGACGTCACCGACCCGAAGGAGGCGTGATGCTGGACACCCCCGACGCGGTGATGGCCGCGCTGCGCGAGAACGACGCCCGTCCGTACGGCCGGCAGCGGACCGTGGTGGCCGAGGAACTCGTCGACGCGGCGGAGCAGTTCGAGGACACCGGGGTGCACTCGATGGCCCTGCTGGAGCTGATGGAGGCCTACGAGTACGACGGCGAGCGCAGCAAGACCCCGGTGGTCTTCGCCCGGGTGCTGAAGCTCTGGGACACCGACCCGGACGGCTTCGGCGAATGGGCCCGGCACCAGGTGTTCTGGCGCTTCAAGTGGGTGGCCGGCGCCCTGCTGGACACCCCGGAGGTGCCGCTGGCGGCCGTGCACCGCTGGCACACCGAACTGCGCGACCGCTACCGGGCGGCCGGCTTCGACCTCCAGCCGTACTACGCGCAGCGCTACCACCTGGCCGCGCAGACCGGCGAGGGCCGTCAGGACGCCTACGAGCTGTGGACGGCGCGCCCGCGCACCGAGCTGAGCGACTGCCACGCCTGCGAGACGAGGGCCAGGGCCGAGCACTTCGCCGACGCCGGTGACGACGCCCGGGCGCTGGAGGTCCTGGGGCCCGTCCTCGACGGCAGCAGCTCCTGCGAGCAGGAGCCTTACCTGAGCCAGGCCGCCGCCCTGCTCCCGCTGCTGCGCCTGGGCCGGCTGGACGAGGCCCGCTCCTGCCACCTGACCGGCTACCGCTACGCGCGCGGCAAGGCCGCGATGCTGCACGCCGTCGGCCGGCACCTGGAGTTCTGCGCGCTGTCCGGCAACGAGCCGCGCGGCCTGGAGATCCTGGCCGAGAACCGCGACCTCTTCGCGGTCACGGGGGACCAGTCCGCCCGGCTCTCCTTCCTGACCGGCGCCGAGGTGCTGATCGCCGGGCTGTCCCGGGCCGGGCACGGGGCGCTCGCGGTCAGCGGTCCGCCGGGCACCGGCTGGACGGTGGACACCCTGCTCGCGCACCTGCGCACCGAGGCCGGGGCGCTGGCCGACCGCTTCGACGCCCGCAACGGCACCGGCGCGGTCGGCGCCGACCGGCGGGCCAGGCTGGCCCGCGAGCCGCAGCTGGCCGAGCCGCTGGCCCTCGGCGTGCGCGCCGCCGCCGCGCCCGAACTGGCCGCCGCCCCGGCTCCCGTGCCGCGCCGGCCGGTCGAGCCGGAGCCGGAGGACTTCACCGCCCTGGTGGTGCGCGCCCGGGAGCTGGAGCTGGTCGGGCACCCGGACGCGGAGCGGCTCTGGCTGCGGATCGAGGAGCGCTTCACCGCCGACGGTTTCGAGCTCCCGGAGGGCACCGGGGACGGCGGCGCCGCGCGGCTGCGCGCCGAACTCGCCGAGCAGCGGGCCCACCGTTCACTGGAGCGGGACGAGTACGCCGAGGGCCGGGCCGGTCTGGTGGCGGCCGCCGCACTGTTCGAGGAGGCCGGGCTGCCCGGCCAGGCGCTGATGGTCCGGGGCCGTGCGCTGATCGCGGAGCTCGGCGACGTCGAGGGCGCGGTGGCCGACTGGCCGGCCCTGGACGAGGTGCTGCGCGCGGCGGAGGAGCTGCGGGCCGCGGGCGGCGCGATGACCGACGACGACTACCTGATCGTGCTGCAGGTCCGCGCCTACGCGGCCCACCACGACCTAGTCTCGGCGCTGCCCGAGCCGCCGGCCGCGGTGCTCGGGCGGTTCGAGGAGGCGGCCGACGGCTACCACGGCGCGGCCGTCGCCCTGGGCTCCGCCCGCCGGGCGGCCACCTCCCGCCAGTACCGCGCCGACGCGGCCGCCCGGCAGGGCCGGATGGCCGAGGCGGCGGCCGAACTGCGCGAGGTGCTGGCGCAGTTGGACGCGGCCGAGCTGCCCTGGCAGACGCCGCGGGTGCTCGGACTGCTCGGCCAGGTGCTGCTCCAGGACGGGGAGCCGGCGGAGGCCGTCGAGGTGTTCCACCGGGCGCTCGCCGAGGCGGTCCGCTGGGGCGAGGGCGGCTACCCGTTCGCACCCACGTACATGATGCTCGGTCACGCCTGCATGCTGCTCGACGACCGCGGCGGTGCGGTCCGGGCGCTCACCGAGGCCGCGGCGCGCTTCGACCGCAAGGGCCGGGAGGGTGCCGAGGAGGCCGCCCGGGTGCGGCTGCAGCTCGCGGACGTGCTGCGGGCCGCGGACCGCACGGCCGACGCCGTCGCGGTGCTGGAGTCGGTGCTCCTGGACGCGGCCGCCGCCGAGCTGGACGTGCGGCTGCTGGCGCAGGCCCGGCTGGACCTCGCCCGGGGCCTGGCCGACCTGGACGAGGACCGCGAGGCGGCCGAGGAGTACCTGCGGCTGGCGGACGCCGTGGCCGGCTGGGAGGACCAGGACACCCACACGATGGTGGCCTGCGAGGCCTCGCTGGCGCTGGCCAGGGCCGGTCGCCGGGAGGCCGCGAAGGCCGCCCTGGACCGCGCGGCGGAGGCCCACGGACGGGCTCCACGGGTGGACCAACTGGCGGCCACCCTCAGGGAGTTCGCCATGCTGACGATGCGCGCCGAGGGCCCCGACGGCCTGCCGGAGGCGCTCGCCAGGCTGGCCGAGGCGGACGCCGTCGGGGCGGCCGCCGAGCGGGCTGGGCTGGAGTACGACGCCCCGTTCCTGCAGGGCGGTTCGCACTACGAGCGGGCGCGCTGCCTGGCCGTCGGCGAGCGTTACGAGGAGTCGGTGGCCGAGGCAGAGAAGGCGATCGCCCGGTACGACGACGGAGGGGAGCAGTACGGGGCGCCGCGGGCGGAGGCCCTGCGGCTCGCCGCGCTGGTCGAGGGCACCGACCTCGGCCGGACGAAGGCGGCCGTGGCCCGGCTGACGGCGGGCATCGCCCGCTGCGAGGCCGCCGGGCTGCCGGAGGCGGCGGGGGTGCTGGCCGATCTGCGGGAGCGGCTCGCCGCGGGGGAGTGAGCCGGAGGCGTGGGCCGGGGGCGTGAGCCGGCCGGGGCCGGGGCCGGGGCGTGCGTGCCCCGGCCCCGGCCGCAACCCCGGGCTCAGCCTCAGCCTCAGCCCCGGCCGAGGGCGGCCGGCGTGCCGTCAGCAGGGCCCGTCGTCGCCCCAGACGCCCCACTGGCCGCTGGCGCTCGGCACCTCGTTGAGGGTCCACCACTTCGCGTGGTACTTGTGGCCGTTGTACGAGACCTTGTTGCCCGAGGTGTACGTGGTGCTCGCGCTCCACGCCGGGTCGGTGCAGGTCCCCGAGGTGGGCGGCGGCGAGCTGGGCGGAGTGGTCGGCGGAGTGGTGGGCGGGGTGGTCGGCGGGGTCGCCCCGGCGAACTTCACGGTGTACTTGGTGAAGTCCCAGTCGTTCTGGACCACGCTGGAGCAGGAGCCGGACAGCCCCGGGTCGACGGTGCCCGGGCACTGGCGGTCCCGGTTGACCGACCAGTAGGTGTACCGGGCGAGGTGGTGGGCGGTGGCGAAGTCCAGTACGGCCTGGAAGTCCGCCTGCCGGAAGTACTCGGCGGCGTCGGTGCGGCCGTTCATCATCGACACGCCCTCGTGGGCGTACGCGGTGGCCTCGGACCAGCCGAAGGTGGTCTGCAGGATCTGGTTGAACTTCACCAGCGCGTCGGTCTGGGCGGCCGCGCCGTTGAACCCGCCGTCGAACGGCATGATCGAGTAGTTGTCCGGCGTGAACCCCTGGGACTTGGCCTCGTTCAGCATCTGGGTGCCGAACCAGCCGGTGCCCGCGTTCGTCCCGGCGGTGGTGATCGAGACGTACAGGCCGGGGTTGTTCTGCTGGAGGATGCGCGCCGCGCCGATCTCGTTGTGGATCGCCGCGGCGTTCTCGTACTCCGGCTCCTCCAGGTCGAAGTCGATCGCCTTCAGCTGGTACTTGGTGATCACCTTCTGGTAGCCGGCGGCGGTGGCCTCCGGGGTGCCGCAGACCTGGCCGAGCTTGGTGCCGCCGTACCCGCCGACGGAGACCGAGACGTCGCCACCCTTGGCCCGGACGGTCTGGATGACGCCGGGCATGGTGGTGTCGGTGTCGATCGAGGAGGTGCCGCCCCAGGCCGGGGAACAGCCGTTGCCCTGGGCCAGGATGAACGCCAGCTGGAAGGCCTTCTGCCCGGTGGCGTCCATCACCGCCGCGGCGTCCGGCGGGCTGTTGTCCTCGGGCATCAGGTAGGGCGCCGAGGCGTACCAGTTGCTGCCGAGGCCGGCGGCGGTGTCGGCGGCGGCCGAGCCGGTGCCGGCCAGTGCGGCGGCCCCGCCGGCGACCAGGCCGAGCACGCCGGCCACGGCGACGGCGACCCGGCGCGGACGGCGGCGGCCCGGGGGGTTCGGGTTCCGGGTGGCGGGGTGTGGGGGGAGTGCGCGTTCCATCGGAGGCCCTTCCAGGCGGGGACGGCGGTGGGGGGAGGGCCTGCTCGCGCCGGAGTGGGGGTGGCGCGCAGGCCCAACGGTCCTTCGGCGCGGGGTGGTTGCCGATGGCTGTCACTGGTATAGACCTGTCGAGGAAGGCCGGTCAACCCCAAAGAGGTCAAGCCGTCGGCCCCGCCCGGGCGGGCCGGCGGGGGCCCGGAACCTAGCGGACCTGGCCGCGGCGCGACGGCGGCGGTGCGACGGGCCCGGCCGACTTCAGCGTGCGCAGCACCGGCGCAGACTCCAGCGCGGTGATCTCCGGGACGCTTCCCAGCCGCCGGGTCAGGTAGCGGTGCAGGTCCGCCGGGTCGGTGCACAGCGCGGTGGCGGTGAGGTTGCTCGGCCCGGTGGTCGCCGCGACCAGCGCGAGTTCGCGGTGGGTGGCCAGCGCGCGGCCGACCCGGTCCAGGTGCGCGGGGGCGACGCTCATCCACAGCAGCGCCTGCATGTCGGCCCCGAGCAGCCGGGTGTCGTACTCCACGTCGAGGAAGACCGTGCCGTCGGCGCGGAGTTCGGCCAGCCGGCGGGCGACGGTGGCGGGGGTGTGCCCGGTCGCGGCGGCCAGGTCGCCGAGCGGGGTCCGGCCGTCCCGGTGGAGTTCGGCGAGCAGCGCGTGGTCGGTGCGGTCCAGCCCGGTCGGCGACCGGATCGCACCTGCCGTCGCCCGGCTCGGGCCCGCCGTCGCCCGGCCCGGCCCCGTCTCGGTGGGCCGCAGCCGGGCCTCCTGCTCCTCGGTCAGCGCGTCGGTGCTGCCCGGCCAGGCGGACGGCCCGCCGCGGTAGGTGTGCAGCAGGCAGTGGGCGGAGACGGCGGTGACGGCGGCGGTGCGCGGGATGTCGCGCAGCAGCAGGCTGTGGCCGTCGGCGCCCGGAGCGGTCTCGACGATGGCGGTGATCTCGGTGCCGCCGGAGGTCAGTTTGACCCAGGCGGTGTCGGGGCGCCGGACCAGCGCCTGGGCGAGGCCCTGGGCGGTGTGCGGGCCGGCGGTCAGGCGCAGCAGCCACTGGGCCCGGCCGGCCCGGTGCGGGTCGGCGAGCCCGACGACCCGCAGCCCGGCCTCGGTGCGCAGCCGCCGGTAGCGGCGGGCGACGGTCTGCGGCGACACGTCGAGGACGGCGGCGATCCGGCTGAACGGGGCGCGCCCGTCGATCCGCAGGGCGTGGACGACGGCGCGGTCGAGCTCATCCGGCATGTGCGGTCCCCTGCGGTTCGGCGGTGGGCTCCGATTCTGCCCGGTCCGGCCTCGCCGTGTGCCGTGCCTCCGCGTCGGGCCTCGCCGTGTGCCGTGCCTCCGCGTCGGGCCTCGCCGTGTGCCGTGCCTCCGCGTCGGGCCTCGCCGTGCGCCCTGCCGCCGCAGCCGGTCCTGACGCGTCCGGGCCGGCTGTGGGCGGTTCGCCGCCGGGTGTGCGCATCCCCCTGGCGGCCGCGGCGAGCAGCACCAGCGCGCCCAGCGCCACCCAGCAGGCGCGCTGCGCCCCGGCGGTGCCCGGACCGGCGAGGTAGACCCGTCCGAGCACCGCGACGCCGAGGGTCGCGCCCAGCTGCTGCACGGCGTTGAGCAGGCCCGCCGCCGAGCCGGTCTCCTGCGGCCGCAGCGGTCGCAGGGCGGTGGTGAAGAAGGCGGGGGTGAACAGGCCCTGGCCGGCGCCCAGCACCACCAGTGCGCAGGACAGCGGTGCCGGGCTCCCGCCGGCCCGGTAGGCGCCGGCGACGGCGAGCAGGCCGAGGGCCAGCGCCGCGAGCCCGACCGGCATGACCTTCGCCCCGTATCGGGGCAGCAGCCGCGCCCCCGTGTACCAGGAGGCCGCGGCCATCCCGGCCGAGCCCGGCAGCAGCGTCAGTCCACAGGTCAACGCATCGGCCCCGGAGCCCAGTTGGAGCTGGAGGACGACGACCAGGGTGAGCCCGGTGGTGACCGCGAAGAACAGGGCCGAGCAGGCCAGCGCCGCGGGGAAGCGCACCGAGGTGAACAGGCTCCGCTCGATCAGGGTGGCGGCGCCGCGCCGGGCACCGCGCCGCTGGTGGGCGCCGAAGCCCACCGTGAGGGCGGCCCCGGCGGCGAGCGAGGCCAGCGCCGGGGCGTCCGTCACCGAGCCGTCGGGCCGGAGCAGCGGCAGCACCACCAGCCCGGTGGCCGCGGCGGCGAGCGTGCTGCCGGCCGGGTCGAGTCCGGGCCGGTGCGGGGCGCGGTCCTCCGGCAGCAGCGGGGCGACGGCCAGCACGGCGAGGGCGAGCGGCAGGTTGACCAGGAAGACCGCGCGCCAGGAGGAGCCGAGCAGGTCGGCGTGGGTGAGCAGCCCGCCGAGGACCGGTCCGCAGAGCGCGGCCAGCCCCATCACCGGGCCGATGGTGCCCAGCGCGCGCCCCGTCTCGGGCCCGCGGAACAGGGCCTTGATCAGGCCGATGGTCTGCGGCACGACGACGGCCGCGGTCGCGCCCTGGACGGCCCGGAAGGCGAGCAGGGCGGCGAGCGTCGGCGCGCAGGAGCAGGCCAGCGAGGCGAGCAGGAAGCCGGCGACGCCGGTGCGGAACACCCGGCGCCGCCCGTACCGGTCGCCGAGCCGGCCACCGGTGAGCAGCAGGACGGCGAACGGCAGGGTGTAGGCGGAGGTCAGCCAGGGCACGGCGGCGGCCGGTCCGCCGAGGTCGGCGCGCATGGCGGGCGCGGCGACCTGCACGATCGTCGCGTCCAGCAGGTTCATCGCCTCGGCGGTGAGCAGGGCGCAGAGCGCCGTCCAGCGGTGCGGGTACGGGTGGGACTGGGCGGGCACGGGTTCCCCCTCGGGTGGTGACGCGACTGCCGCCACCCTCCGGCCCGTGCGTGATGCGGACCAGCCGCCGGCCACTGCATCGACGAAAAACGCCATCGGTCCGGCCCGGGCCGCCGAAAAGTTCCGCCGGCCGAAAAGTTCCGCCGGGCACCGCCCCCGGTCAGATCCCGGTGGCCCCGGCCCCCACTCGGGCTCCCACCCCGACCCCTGCGCCCGCCCCCGCCCGCACCGCGGCCAGCAGTCCGGTGACGGCCGGGGACCACGGCCGGCCGGCCGGGCCGGTGAGGGTGAGCGTGCGGTGGACGGCGGGCCGGATCGGTACCAGCACGCAGTCGGCCGGCACCATGGTGAGCGCCAGCGCGGGCATCACGGAGACCCCGACGCCCGCGTGCACCATGCCGATCAGCGTGTTGAGGTCGCGGATCCGGTGCCGGGGCGCGAACCGGGTGCCGGCCCGGCGGTACGACTCGCGGATGTGGCGCTCGCAGCCGCCCTCCGAGAGCAGGAAGTCGTCGTCCTCCAACTCGGCGACGTGGATGCTCCGTTGCCCGGCGAGCGGGTGGTCGCGGCGCAGCAGCGCGTGCATCGAGTCCGCGCCGAGCGCGACCGCCCCGGGCGGGTGCGGGCCGGCGTCGACCAGGACCGCGGCGTCGACGGTGCCGGCCGCCAGCCAGGTGGCCAGTTCGGCGTCCTCGCCCTCGAAGACCCGGACGGTGACCTGCGGGTGGGCGGCCTTCCAGTCGCGGAGCAGCCCGGGCAGCAGCGCCTGGCAGACGGTGGTCGGTGCGGCGAGCCGGACGGTGCCGGTGAGGCCGCCGGAGTGCCGGGTGGCGACGGCCCGGACGGCGGCGGCGGACGCGACGGCCGTCCGGGCGTGCGGGAGGACCTGCTCGCCCAGCGGGGTGGGCCGGGCCGGGGTGCCGCGCAGCAGGACGGGTGCGCCGAGCACCCGCTCCAGCGCGGCCACGGCGTGCGAGACGGCGGACTGGCTGATGCCCAGTTCGTCCGCGGCCGCACCGAACCCGCCGGTGTCGGCGACCGCGACCAGGGCCCTCAGCTGGGCCAGGTTGACCTCCGGAGCCATGAGACTTCCTCATCCGTGGAGCACCGTGACTTGTTGGACTCATGCTCGGCCGCCCGGCCACCCTGTGTCCAGACGGATGCCGGACGGGACGAGGGGGAGGTGGTCGGGGTGCGGCGCTGGTTGCCGGGCTTCGTGGCGCTGTCGGCGATCTGGGGCGCGAGCTTCGCGCTGATCAAGGTGGCGGTGGAGGCGGGGGTGCCGCCGGTCTGGGTGGCGTTCTGGCGTTGCGCCCTCGGTGCGGCCACGCTCTGGGCGATCCTCCTGCTGCGCCGCGGGGGCGCCCCGCGCGACCGTGCGCTCTGGGGGCACTCGGCGGTGGTCGCGGTGCTGCTCAACAGCGTGCCGTTCACCCTGTTCTCGTTCGGGGAGACCAGGGTGAGCTCGGTGCTCGCCGGAGTGCTGAACGCGACCACCCCGCTGTTCACACTGCTGTTCGCGGTGCTGGTGGTCCCGCAGGAGCGCCGCCCCGGCGTCCGCCGGCTGTGCGGCCTCGCCGTGGGCTTCGCCGGCGTGCTCACGGTGCTGGGGGTCTGGCGCGGCATCGGCTCCGGCGAGGCCGTCGGCGGCCTGGCCTGTCTGGCCGCGGCCTGCTGCTACGGCGCCGGCTTCGCCTACCTGCGCCGCTTCCTGTCCGGCCGTCCGGAGTCCGTGGTCGCCCTGTCCGCCGTCCAGATCACCTGTGCGACCGTGGAGTCGGCGGTCATCGCGCCGCTCGCCGCGGGCGCCCCGCACTGGCCGGGTGCGGGCGGGGCCGGCGCCCTGCTGGTCCTGGGCGCGGTGGGCACCGGCCTGGCGTACCTGCTCAACCTCGGCCTGGTCCGCACCGCGGGCACCGGGGTGGCCTCGGCCGTCACCTACGTCATGCCGCTGTGGTCGACCGCCCTCGGCGCCGTCCTGCTCGCCGAGCCGGTCGGCTGGAACGCGCTCGCCGGCGGCGCCCTGGTGGTCGCGGCCGTCGCCCTCACCCGCCCGCGTCCGCCCGTCGCCGGCCCGCTCCCGGCAGCGGCCCCGAAGGACCGTCACCCGGTCGGCTAGAGCGACCGGATGAGCGCGGGGGCGCAGCGGCCGGTGGCCGTCCGGGCCGCGCTCTCCCCCGGCCGGTCCCTACCGGCCGGTTCCATGGCATCGCCGCGGGTCCGCGCGGTCGGCAGGGCCGGGTCGGGTCCCGCGGTCGGGTTTCCCCGCCATCCGGCCGGGCTCCGCGGGGGCGGGTCCGGCGCCCGGTCTGACGTTCGGTGTCCGGTGGATTACGGAAAGTCCCCATCGCCCCGCTAGGGTGGCCGCCGTGGTGAGGTCGTGGGATGCGGCGGTGGAGCGGGCGCAGGACCGGCTGGCGGCGGGTCCGCTGCTGCGGGTGGCCGTCGAGGGGGACGAACGGCGGTTCGCACGCTGGGACTTGGCGTCCCTGGTGGAGGGCGAGCTGGGCGAGCGGGTGGATCCGGACGCCCTGGCGCCCGACGCCGAGCGGCGGTGGCGCGAGGCGCTCGGCGAGAGCGGCCGGGAGTGGCCCGGCGGTGAGCTGTACCGGCGCCGCTACTGGGTGCTCGACGGGGGCGGCGCGGTGGCCGGCACGGTGGCCGTCGACAACTGGACCAGGGGGTCGGGCCAGCTCGCCCTCTCCTCCCTCTACCTGCGCCCCGGCGCGCGCGGCCGGGGGCTGGCCGCCGGGGTGCTGGACGAGGTGTACGCGGCGGCCACCGTCGAGGGCCTGCCCGGCTTCCGGCTGGAGGCGCACTGGACCTGGCAGCACGCCGTCCGCTACTACCTGCGCCGCGGGCTCTGGGTGGTCGGCTGGAAGCACTCGCTGACCCTCGCCCGGGTGCCCCGGCTGCCGCGCTACCAGGTGCGGGAGGAGGCCGGCTGGCTGCACCTGCTGGTGTCCGACCGGGTGCGCGGCTGGGTGTCGATGCTCGCCGCCGGCCACGAGGGCGACTGGCTGCGGCTGGACGAGACGCCCGAGTACCGCTCCGCCGACGGCTGGGTGCACGGCTACGCGCGTTCCACGCTGGCACTGCACCTGGCGCTGGCCGGCCGGCCGCTGGTGCGCGGGCCGCAGTGGTGGGCGGAGGCGTGGCGCTGGTCGGACGCGGGGGAGCCGGAGGGCCTGGCATACCGGATCGAGCACGTCGAGCAGTCGGCCCGGGCGGCCGGCCGCCGGGTGGTCAGCCCGTACCGCCCGGCGGTGGCGGCCGCCCGGCTGGCAGACTCGGGGGATGGCTGAGATCGAGATCGACGGCGGGCCCGCCGACCCGGCGCGGCTGGCCGCGCTGGGGTTGCTCAACTACGGGCACTTCACCACCCTGCGCGTGGCGGAGGGCAGGGCCAGGGGGCTGGCGCTGCACCTGGACCGGCTGGTCCGGGACTGCCGGACGCTGTTCGCCGCCGGCCTGGACCGGGCAGCGGTGCGCGAGCGGATCCGGGCGGTGCTGCCCGCCGACGGCGCACCGGTGACGGTCCGGGTGACGGTGTACGACCCGGAGCTCGGCCTGGAGCGCCCGGCCGGCCCGGCCGTGCCCCGGCTGCTGGTCACCACCCGCCCGGCCGCGGCCGCCGTGCCCGCCCCGCTGCGGGTCCGGACGGTGGCCTACCGCCGGGAGCTGCCGCAGGTGAAGCACGTCGGCCTGTTCGGTCTGGTCCACCAGCGGCGCAGCGCCCAACTCGACGGCTTCGACGACGCGTTGCTGGTCGATCCGGACAGCGGCCTGGTGACGGAGGGCGCCACCTGGAACCTCGGTCTGCTGGACGGCCGCCGGCTGGTCTGGCCGCAGGGCCCCAGCCTGCCCGGCGTGACGGCGGCGCTGCTGGCGGGTGCGTACGACGGGCCGCAGTCCCACGAGCCGGTGGACGCCGCCGGGTTGGCCGGGTTCCGGGCCGCGTTCGCGGTGAACGCGGGCGTCGGCGTCCGGCCGGTCGCGGCGATCGACGGCACCGCGCTCGACCCCGGTGACGCCGTCCTGGCCGAGCTGCGCGCCGCCTACGAGGCCGTCCCCGCCGACGAGGTGTGAACGCCGGTGCCCCGGGGCGGGCGGCGGGCGCCCGGGCGGATCGACCGGTGCACGAAGGGCTCGCTCGTACGGGTGACAAACGGCGTCCCGGCAGGCGCAATGGGGTGGCGGTCGAGTCCAAGACCCTTTATCGGCACTGATCGTGATGTCGGATCAGCTACGCTCTCGCCCGCCCCGACCGACCCGCCGAAGCAGAGAGTAGCCCGACATGAGCAGTCCTCCCGCGGCCCCGGCACCCCGCTGGCCGCTGATCCTGCTGCGCATCACCGCGACCACCCTGGCACTCCTGGCGCTGCTCCAGGCCATGCTGGCCGGCAGTTTCCTCAACGGCACCTACGAGTCGCTCAAGGACCACGAGGGCAACGCGATGACGCTCGCCACCGTGGCCGTCCTCCAACTGGCGGCGGCCGCGCTGGTGCGCCGGCCCGGCCGCGGACCGCTCTGGCCGCTGTGGACCACCGCCGTGCTCGTCGTCGCCGTCACCGGCCAGATCACCGCGGGCTACGCGCGGGCGATCGGCGTGCACGTCACGCTGGGCGTCCTGCTGGTCAGCGCCGTCCTGTTCGGCCTGGTCGGCGCCTGGCGGCTGCCGCTGCCCGCCCCGGCCGGCGCGCTGCCCGGGCCGGACGGCAGCGGGCGGCTGCCGCGTCCCGGCGGGCCGGTGGAGGTGTCCAAGTGAACCGCCGCCGGTTCCTCGGCATCGGCGCCTCCGTGCTCGGTGCGGGCGCGCTGGCCGCCGTGGCCGTCCCGTCCGCCGCCCGGCTGTTCGCCGAGGGCCGCCCGGGCCGGCTGCTCACCAGCGAACTCGACCTGCCGGAGGCCTTCCGCGTCCCGCTGCCGGTGCCCGCGGTGCTCCAGCCGGTGCGCAGCGACGCGACCTCCGACTACTACGAGGTCACCCAGCAGGTCGCCCGGCTGGAGATCCTGCCCGGGGTGCGGACCGAGGCCTGGACGTACAACGGCAGCTTCCCCGGGCCGACGGTGGTCACCCGCTCCGGCCGGGCCGCGGTGGTCCGGCACCGCAACGAGCTGCCGGTGCCGTCCGTGCTCCACCTGCACGGCGGGCACACCCCGGCCGACAGCGACGGCTACCCCACCGACCTGCTGCTGCCGGTCGGCTCCACCGGAGCCGCCGCCCAGGGCGCGGCGGGGATGCCGGGAATGGCGGGGATGGAGCACGGCGGCGGACGCAGCGTCACCGGCGAGCGCACCCACACCTATCCGGGCCTCCAGCGCGCCGCCACCCTCTGGTACCACGACCACCGGATGGGCTTCACCGGGCCCGGCGTCTGGCGCGGACTGGCCGGCTTCCACCTCGTCCACGACGACGAGGAGGCCGCCCTGCCGCTGCCACGCGGCGACCGCGACCTCCCGCTGATGCTCGCCGACCGCTCCTTCGCCGCCGACGGCTCCTTCCGGTACCCCTCGACCGACGCCGCGCTGGCGGTGCCCGGCGTCACCGACGACTACATGAACGGCGTCCTGGGGGACGTCATCCTGGTCAACGGCGCCCCCTGGCCCCGGCTCGACGTCGACCGCGCCCGCTACCGGCTGCGGGTGCTCAACGCCTCCAACACGCGCCAGTACCGGCTCGAACTGGACCCGCAGCCCTCCGGGGGCGACGCCCTGGTCCAGATCGGCTCCGACGGCGGCCTGCTGGCCGCCCCGGTCGCCCACGACGCTCTGGAGATCGCCCCCGCCGAGCGCTTCGACCTCGTCGTCGACTTCTCCCGCTACGCCCCCGGCACCCGGGTGCGGCTGCTCAACCGCTTCGGCAGCGGCCGCACCGCGGAGGTGATGTGCTTCGACGTCTCCTCCCGGCAGGTCGCCGACGACTCGACGGTGCCCGACCGGCTCTCCACCGTCGAGGAGCTGGACGCCTCCGCCGCCGTCACCACCCGGGACTTCGCCTTCCGCCGCAGCCGAGGCCTCGGCTGGACCATCAACGGCGACGCGTACCAGCCGGGCCGCGACCTCGCCCGGCCCGCGCTCGGCAGCGTCGAACGGTGGCGCTTCACCAGCGACCTGCACCACCCCGTCCACGTCCACCTGAACCACTTCCAGGTGATCGGCCGCAACGGCGGGGCGCCGGGCGCGTACGACGCGGGCTGGAAGGACACCGTCGACCTGCGTCCGGCCGAGGGGGTCGAGGTACTGGTGCGCTTCACCGACTACGCGGGGACGTACATGCTGCACTGCCACAACCTGGAGCACGAGGACATGGCGATGATGGCGGACTTCACGGTGGGGTGAGCCCGGCTTTCATCCGGACGGCGCAGTGCCGGGGGTGCGTGCGGTGCGGCCCCCGGCACTCCTGCCCTAGCGTCGCGAGAAGGCGCACCTTCGCCTTCCGGCCGACCGAGGAGCCGCGCATGACCACCCCCGCCGAACGCCGCCGCGCCGGCCGGACCGCCCGCCAGCGCGTCTCCCGCTCCGCCCACGGGCGGTGGATCCCCGCGGCGGACCGCCCCGATCCGGTCACCGTGCTCCAGGAGCAGGCGGCCGACCGGGTCGCCCGGCTGCTGCCCATCCGCTACGGGCGGATGGTCGAGACCCCGTTCACCTACCTGCGCGGTGCCGCCGCCGTCATGGCGGCCGACCTCGCCGCCGTCCCGAACACCGAGCTCACCGTGCAACTCTGCGGCGACGCCCACCTGTTGAACTTCGGCGTGTACGCCTCCCCGGAGCGTGCGCTGCTCTTCGACGTCAACGACTTCGACGAGACCTACCCCGGCCCCTTCGAGTGGGACGTCAAACGCCTCGCCGCCAGCGTCGCCGTCGCCGCCCGGGACAACGGGCAGGACGACGAACGGGCCCGCCGCGCCGCCCGCGCCGCCGCCCTCGGTTACGCCACCGCGATGCGCCGGCTCGCCGGGCTCGGCGAACTCGACGTCTGGTACGCCCGGATCGACACCGAGGACCTGCTGCCGCTGCTGCGCACGCCCAAGCAGCGCAAGCGCTTCGAGGCCGGGATCGCCCACGCCCGCCGGCGCACCAGCCTGCAGGCCTTCGAGAAGCTCACCGAGGTGCGGGACGGCCGCCGGCGCATCATCAGCGCGCCGCCCCTGATCGAACCCCTGAAGAAGGACGAACTGCGCGGCGTCGGGCGGGTGTTCAGCGACTACCGGGCCACCCTCGCCGAGGACCGCAGGGTCCTCCTGGACCGCTACCGCTTCGTCGACGCGGCGATGAAGGTCGTCGGCGTCGGCAGCGTCGGCACCCGGTGCTTCATCGTCCTGCTGGAGGGCCGGGACACCCGGGACCCGCTGTTCCTGCAGATCAAGGAGGCCGGCCGGTCGGTGCTGGAGTCCCAGCTGCCGACCACCAGGGTCGACGCCGAGGTCGCCGCCCACCACGGCGGCCGCCGCGTCGTCACCGGCCAGCACCTCATGCAGGCCGCCAGCGACATCTTCCTCGGCTGGACCACCGGCCCGGCCGGCCGCCACTTCTACGGCCGCCAGCTGCGCGACATGAAGGGCTCCGTCGAGGTCGCCGAGATGACCGTGCACGGTCTGCGCGACTACGCGGACCTCTGCGGCCGCACCCTCGCCCGCGCCCACGCCCGCACCGGGGACCGCCTCGCCATCGCCGGGTACCTCGGCGGCGCCGACACCTTCGCCGAGGCGATCGCCGACTTCTCCCTGCAGTACGCCGACCAGACGGCGCTGGACCACGCCCAACTGGTCGCCGCGATCGACGCCGGCCGGGTCAAGGCCACCCGGGGCGTGTGAGGGCGACCGGGCGGGTGGTCCGCCACCCGCCCGGGCGGTTCCGTGCGGCCCCGGCGGCCCCGGCGGACCGGTACAGGCTCCCGGCGGGTCACCGCGGCCCCGGGCCGGTCACCGCGAACCCGGCAGGGTGAGCGCGGCCAGGCGCTCCAGCTGCTCGGCCTGCCCGGCGAGGTCCATGGCGCCCAGCCGGGCGACCACGTGCCGGGCGCCCGCGGCGGCGTACCGGTCGAGGACGGCGGCCACCTCCTCGGGCGTCCCCAGCGCGACGGCCTGGATCCGCTCCACCTCCGCCAGCGGCAGGCCGTAGTTGGCCAGCGCGTAGGCGTCCATCACCTCGCGCGCCGCCGCCGCGTCGCGGTCGATCCGGACGTTGACGAACAGCGCCGGCGTCACCGCCCCCGGGTCCCGCCCCGCCTCCCGGGCGGCCTCCCGCACCGCGCCCAGCCCGGTGGCGTAGGCCCGGGGGTCGGGCGGGTACGGCAGCCAGCCGTCGTAGTCGCGGCCGGTGCGGGCCAGTGCGGCCGGCGTCGCGCCGCCGAGCCACAGCGGCGGCCCGCCCGGGCGGAACGGGGCCGTCGCGGGCGGGAGTTCGGCGAAGTCGTGGAACTCGCCGCGGAACTCCGTCGCCCCGCTCCACAGCGCCCGCCAGAGCGCCACCGTCTCGTCCAGCCGGGCGAACCGCCGCTCCCACGGCACCTGCGACAGCTCGTGCAACGGCCGCCCGAACCGGCCCGGGAAGCCCGCCCCGACCGCGACCGTCAGCCGGCCGCCGGAGAGCAGGTCGACCGAGGCCAGGGTCTGGGCGGCCTGGACGGGGCGGCGCAGCACCGGCAGCAGCGCCCCGGTGCCCAGCCCGATCCGCTCCGTCACCGGGGCGAGGGCCGCCAGCATGGTGAGCGGCTCGATCCGAGGGGTGAGCAGCGAGTCGTTGACGAAGAGCGAGGCGAAGCCGAGCTCCTCGGCCCGGCGGGCGAATCCGATCAGCTCACGAGGGTCTCCGGCGGGCGCCCACTGGGCCTGGCCGGTCGGAAGAAACACACCGATGTCCATGGCCCCGATCCTGCCGACCGCGGAGAATCGGCTCAATTCCCGCCGGGGAATGGCGGTTTCGGCCGTTCCGGGGTTGGCTGGCAGCATGGACTTCCCCCAGGCCCTGCGCGAGCGCCGCACCGACCGCCGCCTCAGCCAGCTGGACCTCGCCACCCGCGCCGGCACCACCCAGCGCCACCTCAGCTTCATCGAGTCCGGCCGTTCCGTCCCCGGGCGGGGCATGGTCGTCCGGCTCGCCGAGTCGCTGGAGCTGCCGCTGCGCGACCGCAACGAGCTGCTGCTGGCCGCCGGCTTCGCCCCCGTCTACCCGGAGACGCCCCTGGACGGGCCGGAGCTGGCCCCGATCCGGGCGGCGATCGACCACATCCTGACCGGCCACCTCCCGTACCCGGCCCTGGTGGTGGACCGGCGCGGCGACGTCGTCGCCGCCAACGCCGCGCTCGACCTGCTCACCGAGGACGCCGACCCCCGGCTCGTCGGCCCGGGCACCAACGCCTACCGGCTCGCCCTCCACCCCGACGGCCTCGCCCCGCGGATCCGCAACTTCCCCACCTGGGCCCGGCACATCCTGGAGCGCACCCGGCACCTGGGCGAGCTGCACGCCGAACTGTCCGGCTACGTCCCGGACCGGGACCCGGGGGAGCAGCACCTGGGCTTCGCCGTCCCCCTGGAGCTGGACACCTCCGCCGGCGAGCTCCACCTGATGACCACCGTCACCACCTTCGCCACCGCCGTGGACGTCACGCTCGCCGAACTCAAGTTGGAGGCCTTCCTGCCCACCGACCCGGCCACCACCGAGGCCCTGCTCAGCGCCCGGGGAACTGGTAGTCCGCGGTGATCCGGCCGTCCGCCCCCACCACCACGAACTCCAGGCCGCCGCCGACCGCCTCCCCGCCCGCGCTCGGCGCCATCTCCCAGCCGAAGGTGACCACGTCCCGCAGCCGCAACGCGTCCTTCCGCGTCCGGAAGGTGAACTCCCCGGGTGCCACGAACTCCTGGTACGCCCGTGTCACCCGCACCTCCAGCTCCGCGTGGCCGCGGGCCTCCAGCACCGGGTCGTCGAAGCCCACCCGGGCCGCCGCCTCCCGCACCTCGACCGGCGGGTGCAGCAGGTGCACGGCCTCCGGTGCCCACAGGGCGGCGATCGCCTCGCGGCGCCGCTGCGGGTCCGCCTCCGTCCACACCGCGGCGTAACGGTCGGCGATGTCCTGCGCGTCGATGCTCATGTCCCTGCCTCCTGGCGTCCGTTCGGTACGACCCCCATGCTCCGGGCCGCCCTGCCGCGGAACAATTCCCGCCGGGGAATGCCCCGGGCCGGCGCGTCGGTGCGCCCGCGGAAATTGCGCTTGCCCTGGTCGGGCGGGTGGCGTTGGCTGGGGCGCATGACCGAACCGCACACCGAACTGCACACCGAACGCCTGCTGATCCGCCGCTGGCGCGAGAGCGACCTCGCGCCGTGGGCCGCGATGAACGCCGACCCCGAGGTCCGCGAGCACCTGGGCGACGTCCTCACCCGCGAGCAGGCCGACGCCTCGGTGGCCCGGTTCGAGGCCGCGACCGAGCGGCGCGGGTACGGCTGGCTCGCCGTCGAGGTGCGGGAGAGCGGCGAGTTCGTGGGCTTCGCCGGCCTGGACGACGTCGACGAGGGCCTGCCGTTCACCGGCGTCGAGATCGGCTGGCGGCTGGCCCGCACCGCGTGGGGCCGCGGCTACGCGACGGAGGCGGCCCGCGCCGTCCTGGCGCACGGCTTCGACACCCTGGGGCTGCCGGAGGTCCTCGCCGTCACCACCGCCACCAACCTCCGCTCCCAGGCCGTCATGCGCCGCCTCGGCATGGTGCACGACCCGGCCGTCGACTTCGACGACCCGGACGCCCCCGAGGGCCCGCTGCGCCCCAACGTGGTCTTCCGCCTCGACCGCGCCGGGTACCGGGCCTGAGCCGGAGACCGGTGCCGGGCGGGAGCGTGACCGGTGCCGGGCCCGAGAACGTGACCGTCACCATGCCTGAGCAGGGCTCCGATCGTCGGCGGCGTGTGCCAGCATGACCTGCATGTTGGCGATCGGGGTGCAGGAGAACGACGGGACGCGGCACCGGAGGGTGGGCGCGGAGGTCCTGGCGCGGCTGGTGCGGCGGATCGGCGCGGACGGGGACCGCTTCCTCGTTGTGCAGCGGATACCGGACCTGCCCGACGTGTACATCCAGGTGTGGCACGCCGAGGGCGGGGACTACGAGCTCGAGCACCGCGACGGCTCCGCCGAGCGACACTTCGGGGTCCGGCTGGACGAACCGGAGGCGGTCGTCGCCGCGATGACGGGCTGGTCCCGCGGCGAGCCCGGCTGGGGCGCGGGCCTGGACTGGCGGCCGCTGGCCACCGGGCCGGCGCCCGAGCCCGTCCCGCCGCTGGACCTGCCGCCGGGGGAGCTGGGGCTGCTGCTGGACCGGCTGCGGCTCACCCTGGCCGGTGGCTACGCGACCCGGGCCGACCTCGCCGAACTCGCCGAGGACTACCTGGTCTCCGGTGACCGCCGGCCGGTGTCCCGGGCCCAGGCCGAGCAGCTGGCCGACCGGCTCTGGCTGGAGCGCGTCGGCGAGCAGACGGGGTGGATCGGCGAGACCGACCCGGAGCGCCTCACCCGGGCCTTCGCGGCCCTGGAGGAGGCCGGCATCACGGCCCGCGAGGACTTCACCTGCTGCCGCACCTGCGCCGACGAGGAGATCGCCGCGGACGGCGCGCCGGACGCCCGCGGCTACGTCTACTTCGACGCCCAGGGCACCGACGCCGCGGCCGCCGGCGAGGGGCTGTCCCTGCACTACGGCGGCTTCGACGCCTCCCCGCTCACCACGACGGCCATCGGTCACGAGGTGGTCGCCGCCCTCACCGAAGCCGGCCTGCAGACGGTCTGGAACGGCGACGCGTCGCGCGTGGTGGAGCTGCGCCCCCTGTTGTGGCGCCGCCGTCTGGTCGGCTGAGCGTCCACCCGGGCCGGCCCGGGGCCGACGCGGGGCCGACGCGGGGCCGCTCCGGGGGCACGCCGCCGGCCGGGGCCGCCGGCGTGCCCGGGGGCGTCAGGGCACCAGGATCCGCAGGGCGCCCGGGGCGACGCTCACGTCGACGGGCAGCGGGGCGATGAACTCGCCGTCGGCGTAGGCGGTGATGCCGGGGGAGTCGATCCGCAGGCCGGTGGTGCGGTGGGTGGTGACCTCGGGGCGGGTGGTGTGGGTGCCCTTGAACAGGGTGGGGAAGAAGCGGGCGATCCGCAGCCGGGGCATGGCGTCGACCAGGGTGACGTCGAGGAGCCCGTCGTCGGGCACGGCGGCGGGGCACATGAGCATGCCGCCGCCGTAGCTGCCGGTGTTGCCGACGGCGGCGAGGGTGAGGTCGCGTTCGATGACGGTGCCGTCGGCGAGGGTGAGGCGGAAGGGCAGCGGCCGGAGGTTGGCGAACTCGGCGAGGATGGCCAGGTTGTAGCGCATCCGCCCGCGCGGCCACCGGAGCCGGTTGGCGCGGTCGCTGACCAGCGAGTCGAAGCCGGTGGCGAGGACGGAGCCGAACCAGCGGGCGGTGCCGTCGCCGGTGGTGATCCGGCCGAGGTCGACGGTCCTGGTCCGGCCCGCGGCGACGACGGCCGCGGCGGCCTCGGGGTCGTCGCGGGGGATGCCGTAGGCGCGGGCGTGGTCGTTGCCGGTGCCGGCGGGTATCACGCCGAGCGGCACCGGGGTGCCGGCGACGGCCTGCAGGGCGAGGTTGATCATCCCGTCGCCGCCGACGGCGACCAGTGCGTCGACGCCGTCGGCGACGGCCTCGCGGGCCAGGCGGCGGGCGTCGTCGGGGTCGCGGCCCTCGTGCCGGTCGACCCGGAGGCCGAGGGCGCTCAGGTGGGCGACGGCCCGCCGGGCGGCGGGTGCGGCGTGGCCGGCGCCCGCCGCCGGGTTGGTGAGAACGGCGACGCGGTGCACGGTTCTCGGGCCGGTCACGGGATCAGCTTGCCGGGGTTGAGGATGCCCGCCGGGTCGAGTTCGGCCTTGACGGCGCGCAGGATGCGCACGCCGAGGTCGCCGATCTCGTCGGTCATCCAGGGCCGGTGGTCGGCGCCGACGGCGTGGTGGTGGGTGATGGTGCCCCCGGCGGCGACGATGGCGTCGCCGGCGGCCCGCTTGGCGGCGGCCCACTGCGTGAGCGGGTCCTCGCCGAGGGCGGCGACGACGGTGAAGTAGAGCGAGGCGCCGGTCGGGTAGACGTGCGAGATGTGGCAGAGCACGAGGGCGCCCGGCAGGGCGCCGGTGAGCGCCTCGGTGACGGCGGCCCGCAGCTGCGGCAGCCGGCTCCAGTCGGTGGCGGTCTCCAGGGTCTCGCACAGCGCGCCGGCGCCGAGCAGGGAGTCCCGCAGGTAGGGGGCGTTGAACCGGCCGTGCTCCCAGGCGCGGGCGGGCTGCTCACCGAGGGAGGTGGCGCCGACGGCGAGCAGGGCGTCGCGGGTGAGCCGGTGGCGGGTGGCGACCTGGTCCTCGGTGCCCTCGAAGACGGTGACGGCGAGGCAGCCGGTGACGGCGGGGGCACCGCCGATCTGCTCGGTCATGGCGAGGTTGACCATGGTCTCGGCCTCGTCGGAGAGCCGGATGACGGTCGGGCCGGTGCCCTGCTGCTCGACGGCGCGCAGCGCGGCGGTGCCGGTGGCGAAGTCGGGCAGGCTCCAGGCCTCGTAGGCCTTGGCGGCGGGCAGCGGGTGGACGCGCAGGCGGACGGCGGTGATGACGCCGAGGGTGCCCTCGGAGCCGAGGAAGAGCTCGCGCAGGTCGGGGCCGGCGGCGGAGGCGGGGGCGCGGCCGAGGTCGAGGACGCCGACGGGGGTGACGACGCGCAGGCCGCGGACCATCTCGTCGAACCGCCCGTACCCGGCGGAGTCCTGGCCGGAGGAGCGGGTGGCGGCGAAGCCGCCGATGGTGGCGTAGCGGAAGCTCTGCGGGTAGTGGCCGAGCTCGTAGCCGCGTTCGGCGAGCAGGGCCTCGGCGGCGGGGCCGGTGAGGCCGGCGCCGAGGACGGCCTCGCCGGAGGTCTCGTCGAGGTCGAGGAGCCGGTCGAGGCGGCGCAGGTCGAGGGAGACGACGGCGCCGTGGCCGCCGCGCTCGGGGTCGAGGCCGCCGACGACGCTGGTGCCGCCGCCGAAGGGGACGACGGCGAGGCGGCGTTCGGCGCAGAGCGCGAGGACGGCGGCGATCTCGTCCTCGCCGCCGGGCAGCACGACGGCGTCGGGCGCGTCCTGCGGCTCGCGGCTGCGGCGGCGCAGCAGGTCGGGGGTGGACTTGCCGCCGGCGCGCGGGAGCCGGTCGGCGTCGGCGGCGCTGACGTGGTCCTCACCGACGGCGTCGGCGAGGGCCTTGAGGTCGTCCGGGGTGATCCGGGAGGGGCGCAGGAGGACCTCGTCGGCGGCCGGTCCGGGGGTGGCGTCGCCGGTGACGCCGAGGGCGGCGGCGAGCAGCCCCTTGATGTCCGCGGACAGCTCCTTGGCGAGGGCCGGGTCGCCCCAGGCGTCCCACTTCATCGGGGGGAGCGGAAGTGCGGCGCCGGCCGGTCCCGCTTGCGTCTCAGGTGCCATGCGTTACAGTTTCACACATCATGTCAAGTAGTAACGCCGACTCCCCGAGCACCGGGCGGCCCCCCGGGGCGGCCCGGGCACCCCGCGCCGCCGCCGAGCCCGTCGCCGCCGAGCCCGTCGCCGCTCCGCCCGCCGCCGCGGCACCCCGCAGCACCGACGACGTGATCCTGGACGCCGCCGCCGACCTGGTCGTCCATTTCGGCGTGCGCCGCACGCAGCTCGCGGAGATCGCGCGCCGCGCCGGGGTCAGCCGGCCGACGGTCTACCGCCGCTGGCCCGACGTCCGGGCGGTGATCGGCGCCCTGCTCACCCGGGAGATCGCGGCCACCCGGGAGGGCGTCGCCCTGGCGGCCGGGGGCGACGGCGCCCCGATCGACCGGGAGGCCTTCGTCGACGGGGTGGTCGAGGTCGCCGTCCGGCTGCGGGACCACCCGCTGCTCGGTGCGCTGCTGCACTCGGCCGACTCCGACCTGCTCCTCGAGTACGTCGTCGAACGGCTCGGCACCAGCCAGCGCGGCCTGCTGGAGGCGCTGCGCTCCGGCATCGAGCAGGGCCAGCGGCACGGTTCGGTCCGGGCCGGGGAGCCGGTCGAACTGGCCGCGATGGTCCTGCTGATCGCCCAGTCCACCGTCCAGTCGCACCGCATGGTCGCCTCCCTGCTGCCCGAGGCGGCCTGGCGGCGCGAACTGGCCAGAGCGCTGAACGGATACCTCGCGCCATGACCTCGACGTCCGCCGGGCCCTTCGCCGGTTCCGGTCAACTCAACGCGGCCCGCCGGCGGGTGGAGCTGGAGGCCCTCGCCGAGGGCCCGTCCGTCGACCTGCTGGTCATCGGCGGCGGCGTGACCGGCGCCGGCGTCGCCCTGGACGCGGCCTCGCGCGGGCTGCGCACGGTGCTGGTGGAGTCCCGCGACCTGGCCTTCGGGACGAGTCGCTGGAGCTCCAAGCTGGTGCACGGCGGCCTGCGCTACCTGGCCTCCGGCCGGATCGGGGTGGCCCGGGAGAGCGCGGTGGAGCGGGGCGTGCTGATGACCCGCACCGCCCCGCACCTGATCCGCGCGCTGCCCCAGCTGGTGCCGCTGCTGCCGGGGCTGCTGCGCCCCGGGCAGGCCTCGCTGATCCGGCTGGGCTTCCACGCCGGGGACGCGCTGCGGCTGAGCGCGGGCACCCCGGGCGCGCTGCTGCCGAGGGTGCGGCGGATCGACGCGGCCCGGACGCGGCGGCTGGTGCCGGGCGTGCGTTCCGCGGGCCTGGCCGGCGCACTGGTCGCGCACGACGGCCAGCTGGTCGACGACGCGCGGCTGGTGGTGGCACTGGCGCGCACCGCCGCGCAGTACGGCGCGAGCGTGCTGACCAGGGTGCGGGCCGAGTCGGTGACGGGCACCTCGGCCCGGCTCGTCGACACGCTGAGCGGGCAGTCGCTGACGGTGCGGGCGGGCGCGGTGGTCAACGCCACCGGCGTCTGGGCGGGCGAGGTGGACACCTCGATCCGGCTGCGGCCCAGCCGGGGCACCCACGTCCTGGTGGACGCCGCGGCGCTCGGGCACCCGACCGCCGCGCTGACCGTGCCGGTGCCCGGCTCCACCAGCCGGTTCGTCTTCGCCCTGCCGCAGCAGCTCGGCCGGGTGGCGATCGGGCTGACGGACGAGGACGCGCCGGGCCCGATCCCGGACGAGCCGGTGCCCACCGAGGGGGAGATCGCCTTCCTGCTCGACACCGTCAACACGGCCCTCAGCACCGCGCTGACCGCCACGGACGTCCGCGGCGCCTACGCGGGGCTGCGGCCGCTGATCGACACCGGCGGCGGCAGCACGGCCGACATCTCCCGCGAGCACGCGGTGCTGGAGTCGCCGTCCGGGGTGGTCACCGTGGTCGGCGGCAAGCTCACCACCTACCGGCGGATGGCCGAGGACGCGGTGGACACCGCCGTGCGCCTGCGCGGCCTGCCGGCCCGGGCGTGCTGGACGGCCCGCCTGCCGCTGGTCGGCGCCCCGGCGCACCGGGACAGCCGGCCGGCCCCGCAGGGCGCGCCCGCCTCCCTGCTGGCCCGGCACGGCGGCGCGGCCGGGGAGGTGCTGGCCGCCGGGGAGGTCCGGCCGATCGCCGAGGGCGTGGACGTGACCCGCGCCGAGGTCGCGTACGCGGTCACCCACGAGGGTGCGCTGGACGCCGCGGACGTACTGGACCGCCGCACCCGGATCGGCCTGGTCGCGGCGGACGCCGAACGGGCCCGCCCGGCCGTCGAGGAGATCCTCGGGGACCGCCGGCCGTCCTGAGCCCGGGCGTCCCGAGGCGCGGCCCCCCGGGGGGGCCGGGGGCGGGGTGTCAGCGCGCCGTGCGGTCCGCCATCGGGTGTTCGGCCCCGGCCAGCTCCAGCACGCAGGCCAGCGGGTGTTCGGTGGTGCCCGTGCGGTCCAGGCGGACGGCGAGCTGCAGCGGCGGCTCCTCGGCGGTGCGGACGGCCAGCGTCAGCGGGTAGACGCCGTGCCCGTGCACCCGGTGGAAGGCGTACTCCCGGCCGTCCACCAGCAGTTCGGTCTCGGTGATCCAGCCGGAGCGGACGTTGACGGTGACGGAGTGTCCGGCCCGGTCGAGGTGGAAGCTGTACCGCTGGCGCATGGGAACCTCCCGCGAGGGGGTTGCGGTGGGGGCCGCCGGGGGAGCAGCCTTGGTCCCGGTGTGCCGCCACGGTCAGTGTAGGTCGGCGGTCGGTGCCGGGCGCCCCGGCGCCGGGCGGCCGGCGGACGGCCCGGCGACCCTGAGGAATGCCGGGGGCGGAGCCCGACCGCAGGTGGATCCCCGTGATCTCTACAGTGTTGTAGATTCGTCCGCAGGGAGAGATCCGAGGAGGGCATTGTGGGAGTTTCGCTGGCCAAGGGCGGCAACGTCTCGCTGAGCAAGGAGGCGCCCGGTCTGAGCGCCGTGATCGTGGGGCTCGGCTGGGACGTGCGCACCACCACCGGGGCCGACTACGACCTGGACGCCAGCGCGCTGCTCTGCGGCGCCCTCGGCAAGGTCATCTCGGACCAGCACTTCGTCTTCTTCAACAACCTGCGCAGCCCGGACGGTTCGGTCGAGCACAGCGGCGACAACCTGACCGGTGGCGGCGACGGCGACGACGAGCAGATCAAGGTCGACCTGGACAAGGTGCCGGCCGACGTGGCCAAGGTGGTCTTCCCGGTGTCCATCTACGACGCCGACACCCGGCTGCAGAGCTTCGGGCAGGTCCGCAACGCGTTCATCCGGGTCGTCAACCAGGCCAACGGCCAGGAGATCGCCCGCTACGACCTGAGCGAGGACGCCTCCACCGAGACCGCGATGGTCTTCGGCGAGCTGTACCGCAACGGCGCCGAGTGGAAGTTCCGCGCCATCGGCCAGGGCTACGCCTCGGGCCTGCGCGGGATCGCGACCGACTACGGCGTCAACGTCTGACCGGTGCCGTCGCTCTGACGGCGTCACGACGGCCGCGTCCCTCCGGGGCGCGGCCGTCGTGCTGCGCGCGGGCGGCGGTCCGGCGCGGGGCCCCGCCGTCACCCCCGCGGCGCCGCCCGGTCGAGGGCCTGGCCGCCGAACCCGGAGCCGCCGGTGAGCTGCCCCCGCCACCAGGCGTCCATCGCCGGCCCGTCCATGGCCGCCCAGTCCGGCGCCGCGCCGACCTGGGCCCGCCCGAGTCGCCGCCCGAGGTCGACCAGCTCCCGGCCGGCCGGGGCCCGTTCGCGGTCGTACGCCGCCAGCAGGCCGGACCAGGAGCCCGCCGGCCGGTCGCCGGCCGGGTGTCCGACGGCCCGCCCGGCCTGCTCGAAGGCGTGCGCGTCCTGCAGGGCCTTCACGGCGCCGCTGGTGTTGTGCGGGCGCACCACGGTGGCGGCGTCGCCGCCGAGGAGCAGCCGGTCGGCGGCCAGGCACGGGGCCGCCATGTCGTAGACGGGCTGCAGGAAGGTCCGGTCGCGCGGGGTGAGGGTGACCACGTCGGACCAGTAGGGCGGCAGCCGTTCCTCGGCGAGTGCCCGGAGCCCGTCGAGCTGTCCGTCGGTGAGACTGCCGGCCGGGATGCTGGTGGGGCCGTCGAGCCGCAGCCAGGCCGGGGTGGGCGCGTAGAAGACCCAGTTGACCTGGGTGGTGCCGGGGGTGAGTCCGGGGATGCGGTAGAGCACGACCTGGCCGCCGGGGTAGCAAACGGTGGCGCACTCGTCCTCCGGCCAGGCCCCGGCGCCGCCGGGCAGTTCGGCGAGGCGTGCGGCGTCGTAGCTGCCGCGCCAGCAGACGTACCCGGCGTACTCGGGAAGGGCCTCGGGGCAGAGCGCGGCGCGCACGGCGGAGCGGTAGCCGTCGGCGCCGATCACCAGGTCGTAGTGCTCGCGGGTGCCGTCGGGGTGGCTGGTCCAGGCGCCGTCCGGGCCGCCGCCGACGGCGGTGACGGTGGTGCCGAGCCGGTACTCGACGGTCGCGGGGGTGCGCTCGCGCAGCGCCTGCCAGAGCACCGCCCAGTGGTGGGAGTGGAAGGGCATGGGCTGGGCCCAGAGCGCGCGTCCGCGGCCGTCCGGGCCGCCGCCGCCCGGGGAGGGGTCGCGGGTGACCCAGCGGCGGACGGTGAGGCGGTGGCGCCGGACGTCCCGGCCGAGGTGTCCGGCGCGGACGAGTTCGTCGAGGCGGTCGTCGTGGATGCAGATGCCCACGCCGCGGTCCTCGAGCCGGCCGGGGCTGCGCTCCAGGACCACGATCCGTTCGGCGCCGAGCCGGGCGGCGGCCCCGGCGAAGGCGCTTCCGGCGATGCTGCCGCCGACCACGGCTATCGAGCCACCTCGCATGGCCGCCCCTCCCGCGTGCCGCACTGCCTGCAAGTCGATAAGACCATACGCCCGCCCGGGGAGGGTGTCGGGGCGAACCGGCGGATTGCGGCCGGGGGCGCGCGCCCCCGCCGGGACCCTTATGCAACTAGTTGCATAAGGGTCCCGGCGTCCCCTACCCTGCGGTAACAACCGAGCCCCGCCGCCCCCAGGAGACGTCGATGAGCGCGTCCACGAGCACGCCGACGAGCAGCACCCCCGGCAGCAGCCGCTACCCGCACCTGCTCAGCCCGCTCGACCTCGGCTTCACCACCCTGCCCAACCGCGTGATCATGGGCTCCATGCACGTCGGCCTGGAGGAGGCCCCCGGCGGCTACGAGCGGATGGCCGCGTTCTACGCCGAGCGCGCCCGCGGCGGCGTCGGCCTGATCGTCACCGGCGGCATCGCCCCCAACGAGGCCGGGCGCCCCTGGGGCGGCGGCGCGATGCTCACCACCGAGGAGGAGGCCGACCGCCACCGCGTCGTCACCGACGCCGTGCACGCCGCCGGTGGCCGGATCGCCCTGCAGATCCTGCACTTCGGCCGCTACGCCTACCACCCCGACCTGGTCGCCCCCAGCGCGCTCCAGGCCCCGATCAGCCCCTTCGTCCCCAACGAGCTCACCACCGAGCAGGTCGAGCAGACCGTCGAGGACTTCGTCCGCTGCGCCGAACTCGCCCGCCGCGCCGGGTACGACGGCGTCGAGATCATGGGCTCCGAGGGCTACCTGGTCAACGAGTTCGTCGTCGCCGCCACCAACCGGCGCGAGGACGAGTGGGGCGGCCCCTACGAGCGCCGGATGCGCTTCCCGGTCGAGATCGTCCGCCGGGTCCGCGAGCGGGTCGGCGAGGACTTCATCATCGTCTACCGCCTCTCCATGCTCGACCTGGTGCCCGGCGGCTCCACCTTCGACGAGGTCGTCCAGCTCGCCCAGGCCGTCGAGGCCGCCGGGGCGACGATCATCAACACCGGCATCGGCTGGCACGAGGCCCGCATCCCCACCATCGCCACCTCGGTGCCGCGCGGCGCGTTCGCCTGGGTGACGAAGAAGGTGATGGGCAAGGTCGGCATCCCGCTGGTCACCACCAACCGCATCAACACCCCGGAGATCGCCGAGCGTCTGCTCGCCGAGGGCAGCGCCGACCTGGTCTCGCTCGCCCGCCCGCTGCTCGCCGACGCCGACTTCGTCGCCAAGGCGCAGGACGACCGCGCCGAGGCCATCAACACCTGCATCGGCTGCAACCAGGCCTGCCTGGACCACACCTTCAGCGGCCTGATCACCTCCTGTCTGGTCAACCCGCGGGCCTGCCACGAGACCGAGCTCGTGCTCGGCCCGACGAAGGTGCGCAAGCGGATCGGCGTGGTCGGGGCCGGCCCGGCCGGGCTCTCCTGCGCCGTCGCCGCCGCCGAACGCGGCCACGACGTCACGCTGTTCGACGCCGCCGGGGCCGTCGGCGGGCAGCTGGACGTCGCCCGGCGGATCCCCGGCAAGGAGGAGTTCGACGAGACGCTGCGCTACTACCGCACCCGGCTCGCCGAGCTGGCCGTCACGCTGCGCCTGGGCGCGACCGTCACCGCCGAACAGCTCGCCGCCGAGGGCTTCGACGAGCTCGTCCTCGCCACCGGCGTCACGCCGCGCACGCCCGCCGACATCCCCGGCATCGACCACCCCAGTGTGGTCGGCTACCTCGACGTGCTGCGCGACGGCGCGCCCGTCGGCGAGCGGGTCGCGATCCTCGGCGCGGGCGGCATCGGCTTCGACGTGGCCGAGTTCCTCACCGACCAGGGGGACCAGGCCAGCCTCAACCCGCCGGTGTTCCAGGCGAAGTGGGGCATCGACCCGGAGTACCGGGAGCGCGGCGGACTGCGCCGCCCCGAGCGGCCGGTGCCGCCGCGCAGCGTCCACCTGCTGCAGCGCAAGACCGGCAAGGTCGGTGCCGGGCTCGGCAAGACCACCGGCTGGATCCACCGCACCGAGCTCAAGCACCGCGGCGTCACCATGGTCGCCGGCGCGACGTACGACCTGATCGACGACGCCGGTCTGCACGTCACCGTGGACGGCGAGCGGCAGCTGCTGCCCGTGGACACCGTGGTGCTCTGCACCGGCCAGGAGCCGCGCCGCGACCTCTACGACGCGCTGCGGGAGCGGGGCCTGGAGGTGCACCTGATCGGTGGCGCCGACGTCGCCGCCGAACTGGACGCCAAGCGGGCCATCAAGCAGGGCACCGAGCTGGCCGCCGCGCTCTGAGCCGGGCGGGCGGCGGGGCGGGCGGCGGGGCGGCGGGTCGGCCGGTCGGGCCGGGCCGGGCCGACCAGCCGCACCCGCCGTGCCGTCCACCGGGCCCGATCCACCCGCTCCGCCTGCGCCGCCCGTGCCGTCCGCGCAGGTGGCCGGGGCCCCGGGGGCGGGCGGACGGCCCCCGGGATCCGCCTAGGATCGGCGGCATGTCGCTGCCGCACGCCATCCTCACCGCCCTGCTGGAGAAGCCGTCCTCGGGGCTGGAGCTGACCAGGCGCTTCGACAAGTCGATCGGCTTCTTCTGGCCCGCCACCCACCAGCAGATCTACCGGGAGCTGGCCCGGCTGGAGGCCTCCGGGTGGATCCGGGTGCTGCGGCCGGAGGGCCCGGCACGCGGCCAGCGCAAGGAGTACGAGGTGCTGCCCGGCGGCCGGGCCGAACTGGCCCGCTGGACGGCCGAGGGCGCCGGGCCACGGGCCGTCCGGGAGCCGCTGCTGCTGCGGCTGCGCGCGGCCGCGGTGGTCGGCACGGACGGCCTGGCGGCCGAGCTGGAGCGCCATCTGGCGTTGCACCGCACGCAGTTGGACGACTACCTGGCGATCGAGCGGCGCGACTTCCCGGCCGGGGCGGGCGGCCGGGACGCGGTGGTGCCGGGCGCCGGCGACGCCGAGGGTGCGACGGACGGGATCGGGGACGTCGGTCACCGGCTCCAGCACGCCGTGCTGCGGGCCGGGATCGGGCTGGAGACCTTCTGGGTGGAGTGGCTCACGGAGACCCTGCGGACCCTTCAGGCCCCGCCCGCCGACCTGGTCTGACCTGCGCGGACGTCCTCCCGCCGCGCCCGCCCCCGCCCCCGGTGGGACACTGGACGCCTGTCCCTGCCCGACCCTCGATCGGGGGCCAGCATGTCGCATCCGAGGACTCTCCACGCCCTGACCGCCGCCGTCGTCGTCGCGGCGGTCACGCTGGGCCCGGCGCACCTCGCCGCGGCCGCCGCACCGGCCGCGTCCGCCGCCGCACCGGCGGTGCCCGCTGCCGCGCGGGCCGTGCCCGCGCAGGACCTGCCCTCCGTCGACCAGCTCAGGTCGGCCCTGCTCACGGCCGCCGACCTCGGCCCCGACTACACCGAGGCGCCCTCCTCCGAGAGCCCCGGGCCGGAGGAGAACCCGACCCCGGTCAGCGGCTGCGACGCGCTCAGCGCGCTGATCAACATGCGCACCGGCCAGAACGGCCCCGCGACCCCGCACGCCGAGGTCGAGCTGGACGGGCCGGACGGCAACCCGATGGTGACGCAGTCCCTCACCGCGGAGGACCCGGCCAAGCTCACCAGCGACTTCAACACCGTCTCCGACGCCCTGAAGTCCTGTCACAGCATCACCTTCAACGCGGGCACCGAGGACACGGTGACCTTCACCGTCAGCCCCGTCGCCCTCGGCGACCGCCAGGACGCCCCGGCCGTCCGCCTCGACGGCACGCTGGCCGGCGTCCAGCTGAACGCCTTCGTCGGCATCGAGCGCTTCGGGGACGTCGGGATGGCCTTCGGGTTCTTCCAGCGCCAGGGCGCCGACTCCCAGCTCGCCTCCCTGCAGTACCGCACGGCGGTCGCCAAGGTCGAGCGCACCCTCGGGGTCGCCGCCGGCAGCACCGCCCCGGCCACCGCCTCCCCGACGGGCAGCGTGGTCTGATCCCGGACGGGTGGTCCGACCCCGACGGACGGGCGGGCCCCCCCCCGCCCCGGGGGGGGGGGGGGCGCCCCGGCGGGGGGGGGGGGGGGGGCGCGGGGGGGGGCCCCCCCC